>NZ_JBFWIR010000003.1:0-80085 GCF_050255895.1 Parachlamydia sp. | reverse complement strand
CCACATCTATTATTTAAAGAAAATGGAGGAGGGATTGCATTTTTCAACTATTCCATTCAAACACACGATGTCTCATTCTTTTGCTTTCTGATGGCCCATCATGCAACTTTAATAGATCCTCTTCTTCATCGCATATTTGAAAAAAATGAAAAATCCTATTCGAAACTCTTAGATGCGCTTTTTATTCACCTAATTAAAAACCATCATAAAACAGCAATTAAAAATTTGTACCTCTGGTTTAATAACTATCCCAAAGCGAAGCATCGATGGGCAAAAACCTTGTTAAAAATGATCAAGAGTAATCAAAAGAATACAAATAAAGCCTTAATTAGCATTTTTTCTGAGATCTATGAATTGCTTAGCTGCCGCGAGAAGAAACAATTTCTCATCAGAGCTAAAGGATATGAGAATCTCAGTGTTTTTCAATTTTTATTATTAAAGAATTTTGATGATAAAGATTCTATTCCTTCTGCCTCTTACAATGAATATTTATTAGCTGTCTATGCCTGCATTTTGTTTTGGATCAAAGATCCAAGTTATCTCTATTGTCGTCTAGAGGAAGTTTTTGAAGATTCCAAAGATGAAATAATAAAAAAATTGATAAGCATTGCACTTAAATATTCCAATCATAGCTTAGTCAGGCTTCCTTGTTATGCTGAAAAAGATCAAAAACAATCAGATTCTGAAGAGTACCCTACAAAAACAAGTGCCTTTTTTTTAAAATTGATGGGTTTCTGTCTTCAAACGAGATGTAAGGAAACCCTATGTCGAGCAAATTATGTGGCTTCTTTGATGGCCAAACACGATGACTCTTTTCATCTTTTTTACCGGTATTATTTAAAACAGAATAATGAAGGAAAATCGCTTAACAAAATCGAATGTACTTTTATCAAAGCCTTGTCAACCAAAACGCCCATAAAGCTAGGTTTAAACCCACATCACGTATCCTCAGAGAAAAGACAATTATTGCAAAGTTTAGTAAACACACAAGAAATTCAAAAATTTAAATCTTCCTACTGGGAATTTAAAACCCTCTTTTTCGAACAGTCTGACAATCCAGCAACAACACTTTCTAACTCTTTGAAAAGTATTTCTAAAATAGAAGGATTTTCCACATATGCTTTAGAAAATCGAATTTCTTGGATTAGAGATTGCTTTTTTCGATTGCCCTCACAAGAAATGCTCACCCCTTTTATTGGGACAGAAAAAAAACCAAGAACGATTTCTGAAACGCGCTTAAAAAAGATTTTGCCTAAGTCATGTACTTATTTTACGCCCTCTTTTACTTTGCGCCATCATTTAATGGGAGAGGCTTATAATAATCGGTATTTAGATGCGCTTGAACCGAGTGCTCTTCCTTTTCAATACAAATGCGCCACTTTTTACTTTGAAGGAGGTAATCTTTTACATGCCATCAATACGCAAGGTTACATGATGGTTTTGAGTGGGGGATTAAACGTGACTTACTCCTATTTAATCGCGGAGGCTCACCATACTTTTAATGACCGCATCTTGCAGCAACGCATAATAGAAAAAATTGAACAACTAGAAAATCAAGGGATCTTGACTGAAGAACTGATAAACAAGACAAAAAAAACACTTAAACATGTCTTGAATAGAAGCGTTTCAAATGCAGATGCTTCTAAAGCAATCGCAAAGATCGAAGTGATTAAAGACACCATGGAAAAAGAACTCGGTTATCCACTCGTTATTTTGGAACCCGCTTACGGTTTTCAACAAAATCAACTGGATCTTCACATTGATATGTTCGTTCTTCCTGCCCCCAATGGGGTGATTTTTTTACAAAGTCATCATGTCACAACCCAGACGTTAGAACACATTTTATCCCAAGCTCGTTTGTCTTTTTTAGAAAGAAAAACATTGGAATCATTTTTAGAACATGCTCTGTTACTTCGAGAAAGAGATGAAATGCGCCTTCAGAGGATACAGGAAGAATTAGAAAAAAAAGATTTCATCGTCATCCCCATTCCTGGCATTTATATCAATTCTGAATATACCATTAACTATATGAATGCGATAGCTGGAAAAGGAAATTCAGGAGATTTTATCATCACAAATGGCTTCAAAGGCATTCCAGGAGAAAGTTATTTGCGTGACACCTTTACGCTCATTCTTCAATCTGCAGGCATCAATTCTGCTTACTTCTGCGGAAGTCCGCTTAACAGAATCCTTGAAACCACGGCTGATATCGATAAAGAATCCCATGATTACATAAACTTAAGCGGGGGGCTGCATTGCCGCACACTAGAATGCTGAGGACTCCTTTAAATTAAATAGCAAACAAGCATTCAGAGCTGTTTGCTGACGAAAGGCATCGATTGAAATATCTTTGACATCTGCAAGTATTTGAGCGGTTTCTGTTAAATAAGCAGGTTCGTTAGGTTTTCCTCGCTTGCTTTGGGGAGCCAAATACGGAGAATCTGTTTCAATTAACAATTGCTCCAAAGGAACCATTTTAGCCACCTGACGAAGTTCTTCACTTTTTTTAAATGTTGCAATACCGCTTAATGACAAATACCACCCTCGCTCAACCACTTCTTTGGCTTCCGCAAGAGTTCCTGTAAAGCAATGTAGAACACCTGGTCCATGTTTTCCATTCCAAACATATTCTTCATCCAGAATACTAAAAAAGTCCTTAAATGCATCGCGACAATGAATGACCACTGGCAAATGTGTTTCTCGAGCCAATTGAAAGTATTTTCTCAAGTATATTTTTTGGACTTCAGCGGTCGCATGATAGTAATAATAATCCAACCCTGTTTCTCCAATCGCAACTAAATGCCCAGCTTTAGCATGCTCTTCCACGATGGGAAAGAAAGTTTCACCTTCTTTTTCCACATCATGGGGAGGAGAGGAAGCCGCATTGTGCACCCAAGGATAACGCTTTGCAAGCAAAACGCCTTGTTCAAGTGATGCAACATCTGTGCAGATGTTGACCACTTTTTTAATTCCTGCGACTGTGGCTCTAGCTAATACCTCATCTACCAGAGATACCATTGACTTGCCTGTCAAATGCGCATGTGAGTCAAAGTAATAGCTCTCATTAGTGATTACTTTCAAGGGAGTCTCCTTCAGAAGAGGCAATCTTTTTAAGATCACCTTCAACAGCACTTAGATGTTCAATCACAACATCAGGTGTCAAAACTTGCGGAAGAATCGTTGGCGATCCCTCAGAGGCTCCATACAATAAGTAAAGAGGAACGCCATTTCGACCAAACTGTCGCAAAACTTTTGTGATTTCTTCGTCGTTGCTTGTCCAATCCGCTTTCATTTTGACCACTCCAAGTTCCTGGAATTTATTTTCCACTTTTTCCATCGATAGAACAAGATGGTTTGTTTGGCAGATTAAGCACCATTTTGCTGTAAAGTCAATGAATACAGGAACACCTTGTTTTTGCAATTCAGCCACTCTTTCCGCTGAAAACGGTTCCCATTCCCCTTTTTCATAAGAAGCGATAGACGTTTCAGGCGGTAAGCTTGCGGATAAATACACGGTATAACAACCAACCATCAAGCACGTTAAAGCAAATGCACCACTTAAGAAACGTGTTCTTTTAGAATTAATGAGCGTGCCCCAGCGACCATATGCCCAAAAACCAAGGGTGATGAGCAAGAAGGCGAAGAGCACCATCAGCAAAGCCATGCTGCTTGTTTGAGCTGAGTAGACCCACAGCAACCATAAAACGGTTGCCATCATCATAAAGCCCATCAATTCTTTGAATGTCACCATCCAATTTCCTGGCTTTGGTAAAAACGCAAGTAAGCTAGGAAAGAATGAAAGCAGAAGATATGGAAAAGCCATTCCTAAACCTAAGCATGTAAAGACAAGAAGAGCGTAAACAGGTGGAAGTGTCACTGCAAAGCCAATAGCTGAACCAAGAAAAGGTCCTGTGCATGGAGTTGCCACAGCTGTCGCTAATACACCACTGAAAAAGGATCCGCTCAGCCCTTCTTTTTTCGTCCCTGGGTTTGCCTGGGCCTGCCCTGCAAGAGAAGCGAAAAATGTTCCAAATTCGAAAATTCCAAACAAGCTTAACGCAAAGATCATTAATCCTGTCGCTAAAATCACCACAAAAATGGGTTCTTGAAGCTGAAATCCCCAACCAACCGATTTTCCGTAGACTTGTAAGACTAACATGGCAATCGCTAAGGCCCAAAAGGAAACCAAAACACCGAGTGTAAACATCATTCCATGCTTCAATACCAGCAGTCGATTTTGCCCGGACATTTTGACAAAGCTTAAAACTTTAAAGGATATCACAGGAAGAACGCATGGCATCAGATTTAAAATCATCCCCCCAACAAAGGCGAATAATAACGCTAATCCCAATCCTCCTTCAAATTCTGAGCCAGTAGATGCTATCTCATCATTGGATTGATTGCCTAATACAACAGCCTTTTTTAAGTCTTGAGGGTCCACAAATCCAATGAGAGCCTTTTCATCACCATGAATAGGCAGGTCGATGTTTAATGCAATAGGCTCACTCTCGCTCACATTATGAAGTAATAACACACCTTTTAAACGATCACTTGCAGAGGATCCTTCCGCCATTGTAATGAGATATTCACCTGCTGAATTGCTTGTTGAAGTCGCGATTGGTTCTTTTTTAAGATCCACTAATTCCGCTGTTTCAGGAAAAAATGCAGATGTCGGAGAAGCGATTTGGTCAACTCCAGACAAGTGAATCACAATCAGCCCATCTTTTCTGACAGCGCGGATCTTTTCATGATTTGTAGGCAATTTTTCTACTGCGGAAGAAACCATCTCTTTCCACATGTTACTTTGAGAATTAGGATGTACAGGGAGTGTTAAAGTCACTTCAGTTTCTCCTGGCATGCAATTGGCATCCGAGCAAACCAACCAATGAATAACGGCCTTTACTTCGACATTTCCCCCCGCAAATTCTTTAGTAGGAGTCATTTTTGTCAAAAGCAAAATATCCCCTTCATATCCCATTCCAACTGTGGAGTTTGAACTGAATTTTTGAGGAATTGGCCATTCGATTTCACCCGCTTGAATATTTTGTGGAAGATTCCAGTCAATGTGAGTTGCAAAACCTGCGTCTCCTGGATTTTTCCAATATGAGTGACAACCTTCTTGATGCTGCAAACGAATACCAACCCAAAAAGGAACATCCGCTTGAAGAGAGGATTGATCGTAGATCAGCTCAATCTTAACGGGTGAGGATTCTGGAACCGCATCGCTGTAAAGAGAGAACCCAGGAATCATAAAGAACAAGCACAATAAAAATAAAATTCTGCCTTTGTCTTTTATTCTGTTTACAAACGTGGAATTAAGCAAGCCACACCTCCGTTATTGCTCGATCACCTTTCCCTCTCTCTGATACTTAGTTGATACGCTGTGATTTCCCAGCTCTTTTAAGCATCTTGACAAATACTTAGCTAATCGATTATTAAACCCTTCTATCATGTTCTTTGAGATATTTAATCGATGTAATTCGATTTTATCTCTGTTTATTAATCCTCAAAGGATATGCTATAAGAAATACAAATTCTTTGTTTCCAGTAAGAAAACGTTAATTATAAGGGATATCCAAATGTTTGTAAAGAAATTATTATCTAATAGCAATCCTTTCTTTAACGCTTTTATCAATTCTGACACTCTGGGAAAAGGCATTTTTATTGCATTAATCCTCTTATCAATTATCAGCTGGATTATCATCCTTTTTAAAGTTTTGCAAGCAAGAACGGCAGAATCTTCCGCCTCAAATTTTTATCAACTATTCCAAAGCAATAAGTATAGCCCCTTAAACATCGAATATAGCGGAATTTCTGAAAACCCTTTTTATTCCCTGTATAGTACGATGAAAAAATACACATTGGAAATTTTAAACAAAAATCGACGTTTTGCAGCCCAAGAAAACGCGAGTTCCTATCTTTCGAAGGCCGACCTCGCTTTTATCGAAAATCATGTCTTTTCAGAAGTCACGCAGCAAATTAAGCAGCTGGAAAAAAATCTTTTTTTTCTTTCCACCATCGTTAGTCTTGCACCGTTTCTTGGATTATTGGGGACTGTGTGGGGAATTCTCATGACTTTTTCTGAACTCCATGGAAATGCGGCCGGTACACATCAAATGGTTTTAGGAGGCCTCTCCATGGCTCTCGCCACAACCGTTTTAGGATTAATTGATGCTATTCCGGCTCTCGTGGGATACAACTACTTAAAGAATCGCTTCCACGACTTCGAAATGCAATTAGAGGGTTTTGCAAATGAAATCCTAGCATCAGTCGAGATGCAATATCGCCGCGTAGATACACAATAAAGAGTTGATTATGGGAAGTTTTAGAAGAAGATACGCGAAGTCAACCATAGAAGAACCTGTGATCAATCTAACACCTTTGATTGACGTGGTTTTTGTCATTTTAATTATGTTTATCATTATTGCTCCACTTGTTGAGATGGAACAAATTGAGCTGGCCCATGCTTCACAAGCCTCCAAGGATGTCTCCTCTGTTCAAGCAAATAGCCCTATTCACATTCATGTCAAAAAAGACAACACTGTTTTCTTAAATAAAGAATTAGTTTCGCTGGTTGATTTGCCAACTCTACTTCTTCGACAAAAACAAGCTTTTCCAGATGCATCCCCTCAATTATTTCATGATCAATCTGCTTATTTTGGAACCTATCAACAAGTAAAAAACGCGGCTGAAGAAGCTGGATTTGCTAAAATGGATGTGATCCTTAACCCCTCTTAAGTGCTATGCGTGTATCTTTG
The DNA here is from genome assembly GCF_050255895.1 of Parachlamydia sp. Lineage (NCBI taxonomy): Bacteria > Pseudomonadati > Chlamydiota > Chlamydiia > Parachlamydiales > Parachlamydiaceae > Parachlamydia > Parachlamydia sp. Next base: position 73,327 of record NZ_JBFWIR010000003.1, on the reverse strand, counting down.
TCAAAAAATGCTCTTTTTTTCTCTATCGCCATAGGAGTAACACTCTTTCATGTTTTATTCATGACAATGGCTTACTACGGTTTTGGCTCACCTATCGTTCAATTTGTCACCCCTAAACCCATGGCAGTGCAAACGATTTCTCTTTCTCCTCGCTCGAACGCCACTGCTGCAAAAATTGTTAAGCCTATTCCAGCTCCAAAAGAAATAGCTGTTTCTAAACCAAAAAAAGATATAACACTTTCGCCTAAGGCGAAGGAAAAGAAGCCTGTTCAAGAAGCTCCAAAAGAGATAGCCATAGCTCCAAAACCAAAAGAAAAGCCCGTGGTTGAAAATCCCAAAAAATCTCCTCCTAAGACAGAAAATAAGCCGAAAAATCCCCCTAAAAAAAATACAACCGATGTGACAAAAAAATCCCCCGCTCCTCAATCTGAAGTTTCTCCATCATCAAAGGAAAATTCGACACAGGATCTTGCGGCAAAGAAAAAAGAAAATCTTCTGCTTGCTGCACGGGAAAGTATTGCAAAAATTCAGCTAAAAAATGATAAAGTTAAGGCAATTTCGGAAGGAACTCTTTCGCTTGGCAAAATCGAAAGCTTAAGTATCGATCGCCTAGACGATGCGCAAAATGCTGAAAATAGATCTAGTGAGGTTCAATACCACGAAAAATTGGCCTATTTTCTAAAAAAAAATCTCCATTTAGTTGAACCAGGAGATGTAAAAATTAAGTTAACCTTAAATCGTCTAGGAAAAGTGACCCAATTGACGATCGCCTATGCGGAAAGCCGCCTGAATAGAGAGTTAATTGAAAAGTCTATTCCAAACCTAAGTTTTCCAAGTTGGCAAGCCCACTTTCCAACACAGCAAACCTATACATGTTCCATGACCTTAAGTCATGATGCCTTACCCCTTTAACCATGAGAATTTTCCATGTCGCTAAAGCACACATCTTTTTACCTCTTTTTATTCAGTCTTTTGACCTTCCAAATGGCCATCGCATTTGAAGAAGAAAAAAATCTTGTTGTTCGTCTTAATATGGATGATCAGCTTGTTCCGATTTATGTAGCTGAAACTCATTCAGAAATGTCTCATTTAGAAGCTGCCTATGTTAAAAAGCTGACCTCTATTTTACAATTTGACCTGAACCACAATGGGATGACTTATGTCTGCTCCTCTGAAAAAAAATGGAATGCTTTAACAAAAAATCCCCTTCAATTCACGGAAGAGCAATGGCAAAACCTCCCTTTTCAAGGGATTATTAAGCTTTTTTTAAATCAACAATACCTCTCGGGTGAGATCGCGCTAAAAGATTCGCATGCAATTAAACGATTTGAAGGGCTTGCCCTTAGCGGTAACCTAAATGATGATCGCAAAGTGATGCATCAAATTGCGGATACGCTTTATAAAGCGCTTTTCCATCAACCAGGAATTGCGACATCTCGAGTTCTCTATACAGTGAAAACTCCCGATCGCTCAACACAAGAAAAGAAGTGGATCTCCGAAATTTGGGAAGCGGATTATGATGGCTACAATCCCAGAAAACTCACGACACATAAAACGGTGGGCTATTGCGTCACACCAAGCTACATTCCTGCTAAACCAGGATTTTCAAGCGGCAGTATGATTTATACATCCTATAAAAACGGACAGCCAAAAATTTATGTGGCGCAGGTCAATGAAGGAATTGGTCGCCGCCTCAATTACGTGCGTGGCAATCAATTAATGCCCACAGTCTCTCCTCAAAGAGATCAAATTGCATTTATTTGCGATGTGGGTGGTAACCCTGACTTATTTATTCAGCCATTTTCTATTGAAAAAGGAGCGGAGGGAAAACCTCGCCAAATTTTTTCCTGCGGGCAATCCGTACAAGGAACCCCAACGTTTAGCCCAGATGGAAAAAAAATCGCTTTTGCCTCGAACAAAGACGGCTCTCCTCGCGTTTATATTCTAGACATCCCCAAAGAAAATGTGCTTTTAAAAGATATTAAGCCTAAACTCATTACCAAATATTCACGAGAAAGCACGGCTCCTTCTTGGTCCCCTGATGGAACAAAAATCGCCTACTCTTCATTGACGCAAGGTACACGCCAAATTTGGGTATACGATTTGCGTAAGCAAGAAGAAAAACAAATCACATTTGGAAGTGGGCATAAGGAAAATCCCTCATGGTCTCCAAATAGCAAAATGCTGATTTACAATTGCACCGATAGTCAATCCAACTGCCTTTATCTGGTCGGGTTGCAAAATTCCAAACCAACAAAAGTGGGTGCTAGCGAAGGTGAAAAGCACTATCCTTCCTGGGGAGGATAAACAAGTAGATAAGTTTTTCAGAATTTTGATTGTTTTCTCTTGAAAAAAACACATTTATTCTGCAAACTTGTCTTTTTTCTGCACTGGTAGCTCAATCGGATAGAGTACCCGGCTACGAACCGGGCGGTTAGAGGTTCAAGTCCTCTCCAGTGCAATGATTATTTCAGCATTTCCTACTGGCCCTTTTGAAACAAATGCTTATGTCGTGGGTTGCCCACAAACGCATCAAGCAGCTATTATAGATCCAGGAGTCGGCAGCGCTAAAGTTATCGCAAGCTACCTGACTTCTCGGAAGCTGACCCCCACCTCCATTTTATTGACACATTCTCATTGGGATCACATCGCCGAAGTTTCTCTCCTTTCAAATCAATATCATATTCCCGTTGCAATTCATCCATTAGATGTTCCAAATCTTGAAAAACCGGGATCCGACGGCCTTCCTTGTTGGGTTTCTTTTGCAGGCGTCATCCCCGATCAGCTTTTGCATGAAGGTCAGCTTCTAAAAATTGGAGAACTCACTTTTACAGTGATCCACACACCAGGGCATTCTCCTGGAAGCATTTGTTTTTATTGTCCTCAAGAGCATCTTTTATTTTCTGGGGATACTTTATTTCAAGGCACCATAGGCAATCTTTCATTTCCTACTAGCCAACCAGAAAAGATGTGGGATTCTTTGGATAAGCTAACCAAATTACCTGCGATAACGCGGGTCTATCCAGGCCACGGCCCTGAGACAACCATTGGTGCAGAGTCTTGGTTGCCAGATGCTAGAAAGTTATTTGATCATTAGTTTCAACTCTACAATTTTCTATTATTGCTCACAAAAAGGAGATATTTTATGGGAGTATTAGTTGGAAAAAAGGCCCCTGATTTTATCGCAAAAGCAGTTGTCGAAAACAAAATTGTGCAAGATTTTTCTCTCTCTCAATATCGAGGAAAGAATGTTGTGCTTTTTTTCTATCCATTGGATTTTACATTCGTTTGCCCAACAGAATTACATGCTTTTCAAGAAAAACTAGCTGAATTTGAAAAAAGAAACACCCAAGTGATTGGATGTTCAGTTGACAGTCCTTATTCACACTACGCCTGGATTAATACACCAAAATCCAAAGGCGGAATAGAGGGAATTACCTATCCGATCGTTTCCGATATTAATAAGTCTATCGCTAGAGACTATGACGTTCTCATCGAAGCCGAAGGGATTGCATACCGCGGTCTATTTTTAATCGATACGGAAGGAAATGTCCGCCACCAGGTTGTGAACGATCTCCCTCTCGGTCGCTCAGTTGAAGAAGCCATCCGTATACTAGATGCTTTGCTTAACTTTGAGCAGCATGGGGAAGTTTGCCCAGCAAACTGGCAAGTTGGCAAAAAGAGTATGCTCCCAACACCCGAAGGACTCGAAAAATACTTCGCTTTCCAAGCTTAATCACGCTCTTGATGTGGGACTATCTAATAGATAGTCGCATAAATCTGCTTCAGTCAGCACGAGGATGCTGTGATAAATTTTGCATAAGGGAGTCAAGGCATGAATAATTTCAGAATCTCCTACACCTGGAATCCCAATCGCATCTATTTGTTCAATGGATCTTTGATTTTCTAGTAGGTGAAGACCCTCTATGTAATCTTGAAAGCTAAATCCCTCTTCTTTGACACGAAAAAAGACAAGATCGCGCTGATATAGTAAAGCTTGTACAGCAAAATGCAATCCTCTGCTTTCTGGCGGAGGGTTGCCAAAATAGTCGACTAAGTGAGAAAGCGTCTTACAGTAGTAAGCTGTTCGAAATTCACCTTTCTCTGCCTCGCCAAACATCACCATCGTGTAATTTTGCATCACAACATTCTCCGATTTCTCAGTTGCTATGACCGTTACCTTCTCCTCATTTTCTATATCGAAAAAATTTTATTTATTCGTCTATTTTTTTATTCTTTTTTGATTGATTTCATAACCCGTTTAATTACAATTACTTAATTTTATTATAATCGATTTTCCCAAAAAAAAACAATTCCCCATCTTCCTTGAATTTTAGGAAAAATTTAATTCACGTCGTGCAGATGATAGTTGACGTCGTCGTTCTCTTCCAGCTGCTAAAGCGGCTTCCGTTGCCGCTAAGGCTTCTTCATTTTTAAAAATCGCTTCTTGCACGTGATCAGCTAAACTAGGCCAAATTACACCGAGAGCATTAGAAATCTTATATTGTCTCAAAATTTCATTCGACACCCTTAAGACCAAATCATCACGTTTTAGTTGTTTGTTTTGCTGGACTTTTTCAATGCATTTAGTCTGAAGCTCTTTAACCTCTTCAACAAGCATTATAGCTCTTTTAATAACACTTGGATCTATAATCGAATTTTGCCTTGCTAGATATCTCACAAATTTTGCTGGATCTTCAGCAAATACTATTAATATCAAAATATCAAGTTTTAGTTGGTTAATCTGCTTAACTTTTTCAATGCATTTCTGGGGCTTTATAATTTCTTCCACAAGCTTTAAAGCTCTTTTAATAGCATTTGAATCAATAAGCGGATCTTTCTTTGCTAGCTCTTTCACAAATTTGGCTGGATCCTCATCAAATTCAATATTTCCTTCTAGAGAAATGCCTATAATTTGTTTATAAAATTCTACGCAAGGATCTATCACAAATTTGGCTTGATCTTCAGGAAATTCAATATTTTCGTCCAAAGAAATGCTTATAATTTGTTTATAAAATTTTCCGTAAGGATCTTTTCTAAGATTAGAAGCCTCCATTAAATGTTGAAAAACTCTAAAGTTCCCTGCAGAACATTTGAGAACAAAGGCCTGCAACATATTAATATCAAAACATGCCGTCTTAAGAATCAGCTTTAAGGTTTTAAGCTCCCCCGATGCACTAAACATCAAATGGCGAGGAGATAAATTGGCAGGTGATATTTTTTTTTCGTGCAACCAGTTAATGACGGTGGCTAATGCCCCAACACGATCTTCATCTTCCTTGGCAAATTGATCTCGTTGGCTAAGCCAATTGAGATCTAGTGGATCCGCCAGACGTTCCATAATAGCATATGCACCTGAAGCATCAATCTCAAAAACTTCGGGCATTCTAAGAACATACCCTTCCTCTTTCGATAAGCATTTGCGTGTTCCCAGGATTGCCTCATTAATGGGGATCGAGACAATCTTTTGCTTATCTCCTTGAATAGCAAAATGTATGGTTCTATCAAATCCACGGGATTTTTCACCAATTCTTTCTCCCAGAACAATTTCTTTGCCATTGACACGCAGAATATCACCCGATTTTAGCTGACTTCTCCATGCCAGGTGCTCGTAATCTCTCTGTAAAAAAAATTCACACTCCTCATTAACAAAAGCCATTTGCAATTTTTCCAAACTGGGTTTAACAGTACCCCCTTTACCAAATTCTTCGACTAAAGATTTTAAAAACCGATTAAAAAAACGAATGTCAATCTTACGCTTATATTTATTTAAACATGTCATCAAACTTTTAAACTGTTGTTCTTCCTCTTTAGACAACTCTTCACCAAGAGAAAGTTTACGTAAAGCACGGTAGGGAAGAGGTCCTTGAAACCACCCTTCTAAATCCAAAATATATTGAAGATGCTGAGATTGGTGATATAATGCCTCACAAGTCAAAATAGAAGGGGGATTATCCTCTGAAAAATTTAGTCTTTGTTGAAATAAAGTGTGAATACGGGGGTTTTTTTGGTGCACTTTATCAAGAAAGTTGTGTGTTGCATCAAACCATTTTGTTAATAGGGAACGACACTTTAAATAGGCATTATCATTTATTTCTGTACCTTGGCTTTTCTGGACAATGTAATTGCTAAAATGCGCCGCGGATTCTTCAACGACCTTGAGATTCTGATCAAACGCTTGCTGCGTCCTTGCTATAATATAATTAAGTCTTTGATCTCGCTTACGTTTTCCCACAATAAAATAAAATACCTTCCACATTTTCCCCAAACCCGATGTCTCGTTATAAATGTGGTCTGTCCATAAACTTCCGACCAGAAATTGATCAATTTGCTCACCCAAATCTAACGTTGAATGAATCTCCACAAAATTATCTTTAATGAGCGAAATACCCAGTTTAACAGTCACTTTTATATCCCTATAAAAAAGTTTGGATTAGGTCATCATCTTTGCACTTGATTTTCTGGGGTTCCCTCTTTTCTGGGGCGCGTTTCTTGTGAAGTATCAAATATTTCGCTTCTCAAAATGGGGACCTGATTTCCCATTGGAATCACAGCTTTTGGTACATGTGTTTTTTCAAAGACATCGTAAGGAGATGCTTGAATGGTTCCTTGTACTGCTTCTTTATTTGAGATTCTAAAGCGATCTTTATCTAAGAATGAGGCTTTTTCTTTTTGTTTATCCTCCATATTCAAATATTCTTGCTCGTATTTAACGATATTGCGGCTTTGCCAATAATACTCAAGGCGCTTATGCCAGCAATCTCTCCAGCAATCTTTGAAATCAAATGCATAAAAACTGACTAAGCCTTTGCGTAAAGACATAAATCCGATATAAAACGGATCAACAAAAACACCATGATAAGATTCGAAATCGATATATATATCGATGTTTTCAGGTTTCAGGCCACCACCAGACATTGCAAGAATCGAGTTTTGCCCGTTAAAACGGCGAATGAATCCTTCCACAACCTCAACCAATATTTCGCGTGCTTCCCTGAGCTCAATTACATCCTGGGTAGAGAATTCCATTTGAACGCGCGTAAGTTTTTTACCGCTAAAGAATGCCTGGGAATCTTCTAAAATGAGGTGTTTATATTTTTTTCTCAAATCTTGAGCATAGATAATAATCGTTCTCGAAATATCTTCGGCGTTTACTCTTTTTCCAGCTTCGAATTCTCGCTGGTATTTGGGCCTTTTTGGGCTAATTACTTTAATTTTGACACAACAAGGAAGGATCAAGATTAGCAAGATAGGTAACAGTCTGAAATAGTGCATAATTAGCCTCGGAAGAATGTCAAATGATTTATTCACATCCTATTTTTTTCTAAAATTTATTTAAAGAAAAACACAAGAATGCATCAAAAATAAGTTTGAAATTCTTCGAACTTAGCAGTGCTTGAGGAGATTATTTCTGCGAAGCGTGATAACGATCCACAAATGGGCATCCAATACAACTCGCTTCGTAATGCAGACAAAAGTCTCGATGCAATTGATAAGCGCCCTGTTCGATTACCCCCTGTTTCATACATTTACCTCGGGTCATATTTCCGAAAAAACGATGAATCAAATAACGTGTTTTACGACTAGGAAAATGAGGAATACTGCTATAGAAGAGATGAAAAGCGGATAGTTGTTCTAAATCTTCTTTAAGGGAAATGCGATGAAATAATGCCGGGCAGAAAACATTTAATAATATTTTCCCTTTAAGATCATCGCCTAACAAGGAAAGGGAATTTTCTTGCGCTTTCTCTTCAAAGGTATAATGAGTTGACCAGTAGGTAGAGATAAATTGTGGAAAATGAAGCATCAGCTGTTTATAAAAAAGCCCCCCTTCCTTTTCATTCGAAATTTCACGCCAAGAACGTTCCCAAAAAGCATTTAATGCATGTTCAAGTGTGAGAAACGACTCATTGCATACCAATTCTAAGAGCAACGCCAACCGACGCACAGGATGATTAAACGGTCTAATTTGATGCAAATGAAGTTTAAATTGCGGAAGGGTCAAGTGAGAAAACGTGGATAAAAAGATGTGGAAAAGTTGTTGATAATACACCGAATCTTTCCATAGGTTTTGAAAGTGAGTGTTAAAAAAGCCACATACACCCATTGCAAGAACCAATAAATTTTCCTTGGGTAATTGCCTAAACGGAAAGATCCATTGAAAAAGTTGTTGAAAGGCAGCGGTGTTATTTTTATAACCCAGCACACCTGCGATTCCTGTTAAAAATCTCAAAGAAGGATCGGTGATTTCTGCATTTAAATGTGCCCATTTTTGTTTTAAGCGCCATCGACTTGCGGATGTAAATAAGGTTTTTAGATCATCTTCTGAGATCTTTTGGAAGATCTCTTCAGCACAACGACCACTTCCCACAAACTGTTCATAAGGGTAAAGTTCAATATCGATGCTTTGGCAAATTTTGGGGATAGGAGTTGTTAGAAATTTTTCTAAATAGCATTGATAGATGCTTTCTCCTAGTGACGTAAATAACTCTTTTTCCTGCTTATCTTCCCAGAAAGCCACATGTAAGATAACTTGATTATAACGAGAATCTCGATTGTGTTTATGTTCTTCCCATTGCCGTGCGGTTAAATGAAGTTCAATATCTCCCCGCAATTCTTGTTGCCCTATTTTAATGTGAGCCTTTAAAAAATCAGGTCCCGCTTCTGCATTCCAAATTCCAGGAGAAAGAATTTGAATAGGGAATCCTTGTGTGGTATGTAACAAAGTAAAAAACTTTTGTTCTAACCACATAATTTGGACATGCCTTTCGCGCAAGCTTTCATAGCTTTCACTTTTTTCATGCATCATTTGTCGTAAAGAGGGAAAGAGAAGATTTTCATATAGATTTGTCATAGCACACGATTTTTTTAAATGATATTGCGAAGCAATTTAATTTAAATTTTTATTTATTTCAAGTGTGCTGGAAAAATCTTGATGAGCACATTCTTTTCGATATTTTAGAATGTGCTCATACATGGTTTCATAACGCTCTCGTTACATGCCAAAGTCAAAAATAGAATCATAGAATGTATGGATGTTTCCTTCTGCCGCATTATCCGAGTGTGAATCTTCACCTAAACCAATACCATCATACTGTTTTACATTCTCACTCGTGTTTGGATTTCTTGAATCAGTCTGCGGATTAAAGGGATTATGATTGATTATTCCCGAACCAGTTAAAGGATCTTTTTCAAAAATAAAAGGAAATTTCTCTTTTAATTTCTGAATGGATTTATTCTTTAAAATTTTCTTTGTAATCAATTTGAATTCTTCTTTAAGAGCCACCTTCGCCTCCTTTCTTATTGGCAAAAGTTTTGCTTGATTCTTTATCGCTGACCTCGCTCGGTCAACAATAGATAACGTTGCGACAGAGACAATCTTCCTAAAGGCCTGCTTGGCATGTGTGATTCCAGATCTTATCATGGTGACAACCGCTTGCATACCCCTTGGATTCGATATGAGCATAAGCCCAACTGTAAAAACCTCACAAATTGTGCCACATACCCAACCAAGGCTCTTTTGGCTTAGCTTTTCCCTAATCCCTGTAAAATCTCTATTACAAACAGCTTGAAAAACCTCTCCAGCATATCGAAAAAGCTTATCAAGGCTACCACCGGGATCGGCATAACCATTAGCTATTCCAGCTACAGATTCATAAATGATATTCGAATCTTGGCCGTCAGCTTTAGCTTCAGCATTTTCTTGATGTGATATTTGATCTTGGTCATCAACTAGACCTGCATCTAAACCATACAAATCAATATTTATTAGGGGATTATTATTTGCATAGGCATAGAGATTTGCCCCCGTTTCATAACCAAGGGGATCAGCGGTTATCCAACGGGCCGTTTGAGGATCATAATAACGTCTTCCATAATAAATGAAGCCTGTTTCTGAATCACATCTTTTGGAACAAAAACGCCAAGCACTGGTGGGTTCTTTGTTATTACCCGCAGAATCGCTAATTGTCTCTTCTCCAAAAGCTGTGTATCGGTAGACATCAACAGGTTCACCTGCAGTGCTTAAGAGAACTTGGACATTGCCTATGAAGTTAGTCACAGGAATGTACACTTGTCCTTGAATTTCAAAAGCAATAGCAGCGCCAATCTCTCCCCCTTGACCACGTCCAAGCGTGCGAAATTCAATTAAACACCGATCTTTATCACAAACACCCACTTCATTATATCCCTGGTAAAGGTAATATTGGGTATCTTGAACAATCCATGCATTTGCCAAGGGATCCCAAAGCGCTTTAGATTTAGAAAGTCGTCTGCTTAGATCATCATAGGTGTAATTGAACCGCGTATTCCCAACTGTGACAGAAAGCAAGCGATCCCAGGCATCATAGGCGTATTTTTGATCATGCCGTTCAGTTAGGTTTCCATTGGGATCATAATAATAAGTGCCATCCCGGTCTCCTAAAAGCTGATTGAGAGAGTTGAAATCAAAACACTCCTCATCTTTCATCAAACGATTATAGAGAGAATCATATTGATATGAGTGACTAGCTTGGCTTGATTCAAAGTTAAGCTGATAAAGATCATCATAGGAATATTGACAAGGTAAACTGCCTAGAGGATCTGTGTAAGTTTGCTTGAGAAGATTTCCAACATCATCATACATTACGTCCGTCTCACTAAAATGTGGAGAGTGGATGGATTTATGCCGCCCAAGCAAATCATAGGTGTAAGTTGTTTTACCTAGGTTAAAAGGAAGGCCTTTTTGAACAACATTGCCCGCTTGATCGTACTTGTATGTCTGTGAGTAAAGCTCTTCACCCGATAAATTGAGCCGCTTAACCTCTGTTAAGTCTATAGCGTTATATGTGTAGACCACGTGGCTATCATCAGGAAGCGTACTCGAATGAATCCGTCCCTGTCGATCGTATGCATATCGCATGCTAAGGCCGTTCCCTAATTTTTCTTCAACCAATCGATCACACCGGTCATATGACCTGACATTCTGGCAATTGTTGACAAAATCTTGAACGATAATGGGATTGTCATTCAAATCGTAGGTATAAGCATAAGAAAGTGTCTGGTCAGCAGAAGCAATAGCCGATAGACGACCTTTGGCATCATATGTAAAATAGATCAAGTTCCCATCAGGTTTTGTTGTGGAAATTTTTTGACTATAGTTGTTAAAGGCGTGAAAGGTACTTTTCTGCTCGGGTGTTCCCACAGCTTCAATACAAGAAGCAACATCCCCAATGGAATTATAGGTCCATTTTGTGATAACTTCTCGATCAAAAGCATTTTGTTTAAAGACTTTTTCCCGCGTCTCGATTAACTGTCCTACGCCATCATAAAAAAATTCTCGCTGCTGAATGATTTGACCAAAAGCGTTTTTAATTTGAAGGGTAGAGATATTATTGTGCGTGTTATAAATGGAAACAGTCACATTTCCTTTGGGATCCGTTATTTCGGAGTAAGGAACAGTCAGGCCATATACATCCACATAATCATAACGATAAGTTACACGTGTGACATTGCCTTCAGAATCCGTCACAGAGGTAGGTTGCTTATGACAATTATAAGTCGTCTTTACAGTGCTTACCCCCGCATCTGAATAAGTGCTTGTTTCTACTTGATTCCCATCAGCGTCATAGACAAATGTTTGTTTACGCAACACATTTTTAAAGGCATCCTCTTGGCGCGCTTCAATGACATAATCATGTAAGTCATACGCAAATACATCTAAGGTATAATCATTTTCTCCATGACCAAAGAATGTTTTGATTGTTTCCTTCCGTCCTAGAGGATCATAGGTATAATAAACAGCAGAGCCTTCCTTAAGAGCACCTGTTAACTGTCCTTGAGGGTTATATTCATAAGTCGTCACATGCCCCTTTGCATCTGTTTCTTTAAGGAGATGGAAAGCTGAATACTCATAGGAATGCTTTCCTAGACATTCTCCTTCAGGAGAAAAGGATTCACTTGTCAGAACACGATCTTTATAGTCATAAGTATAAACGGTTCTCATTCCATTTTTTTCGGTTTTTTCTTTGAGATTTCCATCAAGAATATAAGTCATTGTTTCAATTGAACCATCAGAATAGTTAATGTAGTAAGGCTGTCCACGAATCGTATTCTGTTGAATGGTCAGATCCCCATTTCCATTTCTGGTTTTAGTAACATAGCCCAATGCATTGTATTCAAACTCTTCTGTAGGGGCAAAAATCTCCCCATTATCTCTTGGTAGAGGTGGATAAATCGTTTTAACAAGCCTATTGAAAGCATCATATTCATAGCAGGTCTTGTTGCCATAATGATCAATGCTTGCTGTTCGATTGCTACGTTTATCATATTCATAAAAAAGCTTATAACTAATATCCGCTTCGTCAATGGTTTCAACACTTGTGAGACGGTTCATAAAGTCGTAAGAAAAGTTCTTCCTATAAGGGAGGTGAGATCCTCTTTCACTCAGTACGTTATCGTTGGCATCGAAGGTGCGATAAATGGTTTCCCCCGCCGCATTGACTTGCTCTATCACATTGCCGTGAGCGTCATAGGTCCAGTGCAAGCGATAGCGAGGAGAAGGTGAATGATCTGTTTCAAAATGGTCCTGGGCAATTAGTCTCCCATGCTTGTCATAATGATTCACTACTCGTTTAAAACATGCATTTTGTCCATTTGCATCGACACAAGAAAATTTTTCTTCTTCAGGCAGATATGTTAAGCCCTCTTTTACAGGTGAGATTTCATGAATAAGACATTGGCGAACATTTGTGCGATTTAATTCATTCGTTTGCGAACCATCATCTGTAACCTCTCTGGTCAGCATCCCTTGATCATTGTACTGGTAAAAATGACGCTCTTTGATGTTATTTCCATCATAAATGAATTTTGTTGCGACTTGGTCTTTTCCCTTATAGTAGGAATATTTGGTCTTTTTGATTCCTTCTCTTTCGCACACCTTATGGTTGTAGGAAGTTTGGAGTTCGTAATCGCATATTTTTACATGAGATTCACAACCTGTTTTAGCGACTTTTTGATCGTTACCCACCATAGGGTTGCACATATTTTGGCCACTTAAATTTCCTTCAATCGTCTCTGTCAAAGGATTACCATAAGCATCATAAGTAAAGTGGTGGAGAAGCTGAACACCATTATTTTGATCTGTAATGGCATGAATCATGAGATTGGTGTTGTTTTCTCCCCCCCAATAAAAGTTATCCCGGCGATGAGCTCCTTTGGCTAATCTGCCGCAATATTCAATCTTCGTCAGTCTTTGAGAAGAGTTATAACGATAAATAGTCTTATTATTTTGTACATCCCTGACGATTGTTTCTCCTCCGCAATACAAATTTGTATCAGTGTAGCTATCCGGTTTATATTCAAAAGAATAGGTTTGAATAAGTGCTGAAGATGATCCTATGGGTTGTTTAATATACCTTACACGATAGCGTCGAGGATCGCCATATTCGATTTCCTTACCGTTACTTATATCTTTTCTCTGCCAGTAAACGACTTCCAGTTCTCGACAATCTGGTAACTTTTTCTTTATGATACGTGGATATGCATCAATTTGGTATTCATACTCTATCGAAGGTCCATCCGTGCGTTTTATATTCTGCAACAACCATTGCTTTTTCGTTCGTACAAGAAAATATGTTGCTTTTCGGTGATCACTTGACAGAATCTCAATCGTTTGATTTTTTTCATCATCATTTCTAAAAATTTTATAATGACAAATATGTTTTTTTTTAGAGTCAAACAAACCACAAGCCGTTACTTTCGCATTACTATAAAAATATTCAAAGAAATTCCCATTTGGGTGGAGAGTTTTAATTAAATGAGATTCACAGATATCAGCCCCAGGAATTTTTTCAAAGTAATGTCGAGTACCTGAACCATCTAATACTGAATAATGATAGCGAGTACCTGAATCATCTAAAATAGAATGATTTAGTATGATATTTTTCGGGTTAGTTTTTCCGCTGATTTCCCCTTTCCCACAATTTGTTGCTCCAAATTTGAGAGAATTATCCGATATTTTGGCTTTTATAGGGATAGGAATGTAGCCTTCAAAATTAGCAATCGCCCCCATACCTTCATTCAAAAGAACTTCATAACGACGATTTTCTTTTTTGCCCATAAAATGTACATTCAAATGTTTGTAATGATTGAAGTTCCATCCCAGAGAAAGTGAGCCATGCTCCCCAAAAGAGCTAGAATAAGTGCGTTCCAAAGTTAAGGGGGTCGAACCTGGTAAAACTAGATCTACATCATGCTGAATAAAATCTCCTGTCACAACATTCACCATGCCTGCTACAATGCCATTAGGGACACCTAAGAGATTGGCAAAAGAAATTCTACTATCATCATCTTCTTTTTTTGAACGAGAAATTTTAACAACTTCATCCCGAGGATCCACCGCAAAATCTTCTTCTGACATCAAGGGATTTAGAAGCAGAATTAGGCAAGCTAGTAAGCTTAGAAAAGATCTCATGACACGCTCTTCAAAATAAGAATAAATAAAACTAAGGGTTTATATTAAAATTGAAAATAGACGTCAATATTTTTCTGCATATTTTTCTGCATTTTGTAAGTGCGGTGTGAAAATCTCATCCAGCTTTGCAAGATGTAAATATAGCTGTTGAGTACTCATTCTGCTCAAATGATGCATCAAGTAAGCATTACGAAAATGAGTATAGGAGAAATAGCACGATTGGAATCAATTATCGAACTACTTCAGAGAGATCTAGATATATTGTGAATTAATGAGAAGTTAAATTCAATGAAGAGATAGTTTTAAGCTGAACGCAAAATAAAAGGGATTAAATAGCAACGGGGGAACCAGCTAAGGTTCCCCCGTTGTTTGCAAGAGTCAAACTCAAGAGGTTCGATTAGAACGCGTAGATTGCTTGTAATCTATACTCTGAGTAGCTGTGCTTACCACCAATTCTCTTCTTGATTTGTGTGGACCATTGTACACGTGCATCTAAGGAGAGATTGTCTGTTACAGCGTATAAACCTTGTAATCTCCAACCTTTGAAGTTTGTGTTACCACGACCAGCGACATTTACAGACTCGTTAAGTACGTTTCCACGACCGATTCCTGATACATCTTCATCTGGAACAGCACGAGCTTCTACGTATTGGTATTGCACGTCTACGGACCAGTCACCTTCACAGATCACATCACCGAGTGTGAAACCAGCATACCATGCAAAGTTTTCACGTTTGTGGTGTCCGCCAGATCTTTCTGATGAATCTGAACCTGAACCACTTTCACATCCTTGTACACCAGTAAAGATTGGGCTCTTTTTGCGTGCAGCTGTGTTCCACAATACAGCACCATAGAATTGAGCTGGTGCGCAAAGCATTTCTGGTTCTAGGTGGTAGTAAGTTGTGAACTGAGATACACAGAAACGAGATCCACGTGCATCAGTTACATCGCAACGGTTTCTTCCGCCATTATTCCACCAGTGTTTTTTCCAAGTGATAAAGGAGTATTTAAAATCAAATCCTGAATCACAAACATCTAGTAAACCAAGTTCACTTACAAATGCGGAATGGTTAACTTTTTCGTCTACGATAAATGCACCCATGTGTAAATACCAATCAGCAAAGTATTCACAGTTGCTGTCATATTTTACTAGGATACCATCAAAACGGTTTAGGAATTGAACATTGGAATCGAAAATTGTGTAAAGAGGACGACGACCGATTTCAATATCAAAACGTGTGCCTTCGCAGCAGTATAGGTTATAACCTAAATAAGCTCTTTTGAGGTTGATTGAATCACCGAAACCACTTCCATGTAATCCTTCTCTAGCAGCTGGACATTTTCTGCTTGTTCCATCGATACCAGCAGCATTGTCGAATTGCAATTGAATAACACCCCATGTGTTGTCGCAAGAGTACTCTACGAAGAGGTTAGCTTCGATGTCATAGTCATCCCGAGAAATTGGTTCGCAATGACAATCGTCTTCGTCATGGCAAATTACATTAAATTCATCATTGCAATCTCTTTTGCAATCGCCAGGAAGTTTTCTTCCATGACCGCGTAGGTTTTGGCCTAAACGTTTTTCTTGGATGTGTCTCCACTCTGTGCGAACATCGCCGGAAATTGTTAAGTTTGTCGCTTTTTCAGCAACATTGATTGTGCGCTTTGTGTTGATGTAATCTAGCAAAGCATCCCAGTCTCTTTCATTGAGCTCTTCGTTAAAGCGCGCTTCGTCGCCAAATCTATCGTTAGCTGAATCTGCATAAATTGCAGAAGAAGTGAAACCTAGAGCTACCAGTAATGGCAACAAATACCTAAAAAGTTTCATGATTTTCTCCATTTTTGTTTGTTGCTAAGTTCTATTCAAATATTCTTTGCTAATCCCACCAAATTGTACTTGACAGCCACTCTTGGGCTCGTCTCCTATTTCATCCCTCTATCTACACGAAAAATGCATGACGTGCTAAGGGCATGTATAAGATTTAGTACATTTTTTGTAAATACAATTTGTAAATCTCTTTTTCGCTTTCTTAGCTAAAGCAGGCAATCTCGCTTTGGAAGCGACTGATTCAATTCGGTTGCGATCCTTGCTTTTTACCATTTCCCTTACAGGGGAAGCTTATGCTTAGGCTGATATAAAAGCCAAAAACGACTGCTCGTTGCTAACGTTTTACTGGATTTGGAGGGATTTAGTCAACATCTATTATGTTTTCGTGCATTTTAATTAATCAGAAGGGGGTTTGATGTTTTTTGAATCTCTTCCAACAACCCTTTCACATCATGCTGTAAATCAGGCCTGAATCATATAAATTCGAATTATTTATAATACTCGAATGGGCGGTTGTAAATTCCCCAGTCTAAATCTCTGCGACTTCCGTCTAACCACATCTCCCAGCTTTTCATAGGGACACCTGAGCTTCCAATCGGGTCTACACGCCACAGCTCTAAAGCTTCTGCCCCCGGATTAATGACAAATCCAAATTCTTCTTTTACCCAATTGGTGTCTGCAAAAATAAGGGGAGCGGGAATGGCATAACCTAATTTACGTGAAACCAAACTAATTTCTTTATGATAATCAATTGGGAACGAAGTTTTTTCAGTAATTAAACAAATAAGACTTTTACAAATTTCGCGTAAAATATGTGCAGTTAAATAAGGCTGGCTTCTGCGAGTTAAAACATTTAGTTTATCAACTGCTTTTTTTATTTCATTTAAATGAGTAACCGTCAATCCCGGCAATAATTGTATAATTTCAAAAATACGTTTTTCAAGTTGATAACGAGGAAATAGAGGCAGCCAACTATATAAATAACTATCGAGTTCTTCCGATAGTAGAGCAGGCTGATCCCCTCTTTGTAATCCGCGATCTTTTTCGAAAGCATTTAAGATTAAATTCCTTAATTCCGAAACACTTTTTCTGCCATAAAGATGTGCAAAAGTTTTTCGAAAATAATGGCGATAATTAACCGGTATTTTTTGTGCAATCAATTCAATTAAAACCTGAACCGCTTCTTCATCTAAAAGAATTTGTTCTGTGAATTCTTGTGCGGGTTTTAAAATTTGGTCTCTTAACCAAATATACGTGTAGGTCTCATCTTTCCATGCCTCTTTTAAACGATTAAATCCAGGCTTTAAAAGAAAGGCGTGTGTGGGAGAATGCATCAACATTGACTTATTGGGAGAGCGCTCATATTCTTCCTGAATTTTAGGGGGAAGCTGCTTAAGTGTATCGACCAAAAAAACCAATAGCTCCATAGGATTTTCCACCCACCTTGACATTTCGGAGGGTTTTTGATCCCGAGCAAAATAAGCACTCACCAATGTGCTCATGGAACCACCGGATGTATAAACCCATGGTTTTTTTTCAATCTGATCCAGATGATCGAGAGGATCCTTGATCGGTTTCGTGTGATGTGCTGCGGCCATGCGATAAAAGGCGGTTTCTAAAAATTCACGGGTGCGGATATGTCCCACGACAGCCGAAATAATTTCAGAAATATCTCGATCTAACCCCTCTGCAATCGGATCATTTTGAATCTCACTTTCCGTGGTGATAAAAAAGGAAACCAATGCATCAATGAATTCGTTTTGATTTTGAATAAGCGTCCATTGAGCCGTATTACTTCGTCCATGCTTAAATAAAAGGCGAAAACCCGCTGGACTGTCATCGTACGGTCCTGTTGAGACATCGTGCATATCTGCATCATAGACTTCTTGAAAATAGGAAGGAAATAGACTGTCATACATCTCAACTAGCGCTGCAAAAAGTTGCGCAAACTGCTGCGCTTTAGAATGCATTTGATCTCTTAGCTCTTGAAGAACATTTAACTCATTCGCTTTACTTTGGTATTCAATTTTAATCCATTTCGCTTCTTGTTCAGTGGAAGCATGGCGAATCCGTTGTTCTAAGTACTTGACTTGCGAAAATAACATTTCGTATTCCGCTTGTCGGTCCTGTACAGTTTGATTGCATACATCCAATTTTTCTTTAATCATCCGATAAAGGCATTCTCCAATGCCACCCGGCTCCTCAGGGGCAAACCCTAAGCTGGAGTACAAATTCCAACGAGTGAAATTGGCTTTTGTTTCTGCAAAAGAGGCTAATGTAAATTCCCAAGATTTCAACAACGCATTATCAGTCAAGGCTTTAAAAGCGCTCTTGGCATTTTCTAACATCACAAAAAAATGGGCGGAAGCTTGGTGTTTTGAAACTTTGGCTTTACCTGCTTGGGGAACAGAATGAATCAATATGTCTGTATAAAGCATCCCTTTTGTACGATTTTCATAATCCACTAAATCCTGATGGGTCAAATCTAAATATTTAAGAAGGGCTTCATGAATTAGTTCTTCCGATGAAATCAAGAAATAAGGAATATTACCTTTGTAATCTTTAAAGACTTTTTGGATGACCTGCTTGGTTTTTTGAATTTTCCTTTTCAAAGAAAGATCTTCCGTAATGATGCCCGCATTTTCAAAAGCTGCTAATAGGCCGGGAGAAAGCCAAAACTCAAAATCTTCAACCGCATTTTTAATAATCAAAAACTGTCTCTTTAATTCCCCTGCTCCCCAGCTAGTACTTAATGGAACTGAATACTCAACTCCGCCAAACGTTCTTTTTAATCGTCCTGTAGCCAAAATTTCTCGGATATCCGTCAAAAATAATTCGGGTTGTTCATCATGCACGATAATCGCGGGTGCGGTGGCAAAACAGGATCCCACATTTTGACGTAAGTAGCACATCCAAGCTGATAAAGCCGCTCTTCTGGCATGTGCATCCGTAACAGCCACATTTGGGGGTATTTGAAGGGCATCTCGAATGATTTGATCGGCAAATTTGTGTTGATAAGGCCGACTGATACTTTTCAAAACGACAGCCAAATTTTTGTCGTTTAATAACAATGTTAAAACATGGAGGATATGCTCTTGCCTTTTGGTATCGTATTGTCGGTTAGGTCCCAGAGAATATAGATATGTTTTAAGATGCTCAATTAAGGGTGGAATAAGAGAGAAATTGATTTCCCCCTCTTCATTGACCAATAAATTAGCCAATCTGCGTGTGCGTAAAACATTTCTTGCTGAGCAACTTTCTTGCAAAGAAGACTGATCCATGCGTCTGGATAATTCTTCGTATTCCTCCGCACAAACCCTCTTTAAATTATCCCCATCTTTGGCATCTCGATGTTGCCGAATTTTTGTCACAATGGCAAATAGGTTTTGAAATAGACGAGGATCCTCCAAAGAAGTTTCAAGCTGTAAAAAAAGCTGTTCGATTTTTTCAGGATCCACGGTTGCCTCTCTTTTGTCTATTGCAGAGTATACAATTTAATTACCGTTTGCAATCAAGCTTTTTAAACAAAACAATCGGATATAATGTGCAAATCAGCTAAAATCACAATTCAACTTTTTCAATGCTATTTTAAGGAAATCATATCATGTTCGTTAAGGTCAGTGGAACAAAAGTATCAGAACTGGAATTACCAGAAGAAAGCACTGCAAAAGACCTTGCAGATAAGCTTCATTTAAACGGCCCTAGTCAAGCTGTCGGTGTAAATGTAAACGGCAAAGCTGTTGATTTAACCTATCCATTAAAAGATGGCGATGCGATCACATTTTGGTCATTTGATGATCCGCAAGGCAAAGAAGTCTTTTGGCATACATCTGCACACGTGCTTGCTCAAGCCATTTTACGCATATGGCCCGATGCTCAACCGACGATTGGTCCTCCAATTGAAAATGGTTTTTATTACGACTTTGGAAATTTAACGATCTCTGATCAAGACTTCGAAAAAATCGAAGAACAAATGCGTTTGATCATTGAGGAAAACTACCTTTCCAAAAGAGAAAGCTTTGCTAATAAAGAAGAAGCCCTCCAAGCATTTGCCCATAACCCCTTTAAACAGGAATTGATTCGCAGCTTCCCAGAAGATGCAGAACTTTCAGGCTATCGCCAAGGTGAATTCTTTGATTTATGCCGTGGCCCGCATTTATACAACTTGGGTAAGATTAAAGCTCTTAAAGTGCTTAAAACATCGGGTGCGTATTGGAGAGGAAACCACGAAAACGAAATGTTGACACGTGTGTATGCCATTACATTCCCCGACAGAAAAATGTTAAAAGATTACTTAACATCTGTTGAAGAAGCTAAAAAAAGAGATCACAAAGTTTTAGGTGCTAAGCTCGATTTATTCTCTTTAAAAGAAGAAGCCCCTGGTATGCCCTTTATTCATCCAAAGGGTACTATTATTTGGAATGAGCTGTTGGCTTACTTACGTCAATGTTTGGACGACAAAAACTATATCGAAATTAAAACGCCAACCATGATGACGCGTGACCTGTGGGAATTATCCGGTCATTGGAGTAACTATCGCCAAAACATGTTTACTTCAGAAATTGAAAATCGTGATTTTGCGATTAAACCCATGAATTGCCCTGGATGCATGCTTTACTACCGCGGTCAAATTCATAGTTATCGCGAACTCCCTCTGCGTGTGGCAGAAATTGGAAACGTTCATCGTTTTGAACCTTCCGGATCCTTATCCGGCCTTTTTAGAGTCCGAAGCTTCCATCAAGATGACGCGCACATTTTCATGAAGCCAAGCGACATTCGCAGCGAAATTTTGAATGTCCTCAACTTAGCGCATGAAATCTATTCTACTTTTGGACTTACCTACCGCCTAGAGTTATCCACACGTCCCGAAAAAAACACCATCGGAACAGATAAAGAATGGGAAATTGCAACGGAAGGGCTCAAAAATGCCTTGGATGAAACCGGCCGACCTTATCGCATAAATGAGGGTGACGGCGCTTTCTACGGTCCAAAAATTGACTTCCATATTCAAGATGCGATTAACCGTACTTGGCAGTGTGGAACAATTCAGTTAGATATGGCACTGCCTGAAAAATTTGAGTTGGAATATACGGCTGAAGATGGGAGTCGGCAACGACCCGTTATGATTCACCGTGCTATTTTTGGATCAATTGAACGATTCTTTGGTATCTTAATCGAACACTTTTCTGGTCGCTTTCCTTTATGGATCAGCCCCCTTCAAGTGCGCTTAATCCCTGTTGCAGACCGTCATGTTGAGTATGCTAGAACATTGCGCAAGCAATTTAAGCAAGCAGGATTCCATTGTGATATTGATGAGTCCAATGAATCTGTCAGCAAAAAAGTTCGGAATGCTCAGCTTTCTCAAATCAACTACATGTTAACAGTGGGTGATCAGGAAGTGCAAAATCATACTGTGAATCTGAGAACGCGAGAAAATGTGGTCCTCGGAGAAATCAAACCCGAAGAGTTGATTGCATCTATGCTCGAGGAGAAACGCTCACGCGCACTCATTTCTCCTTATCATAAATAAACGGTTTGCTATACTGCAAACGTTTGCTTTTTGATCGCTTTTTTAGTTAAAACCTATCAAAAAACAAATTGTTTGCAGTATACATTGACAAGGTTAACCTTATCTGTCAGGAGGATCGTTTCTTCACCATGCCTAACATCATTGCGATTAGTAGCTTTAAAGGCGGCACAGCCAAAACATCGACAGCTTTACACTTAGGAGCTGCGATGGTAAAATATCATAAAAAGAAAGTTCTATTGATCGATTTCGATGCCCAAGCCAATCTCACCACAGGCTTAGGATTTGATCCAGATGAAAATGACAGCCTAGCACCTGTTTTACAGGGACACAAGGAGTTATCTGAAGTTGTCCTTCCTACATCCATTTCTGGGTTAAATTTAATTCCAGCAGACACATGGTTAGAACGTGTAGAAGTCACGGGAACCTTAGCGACAGATCGCTATTCTCATGAAAAACTACGCAATATCCTATCACCCTTGAAGTATGATTTTATTATCATCGATACTCCTCCTTCCTTATGCTGGCTAACAGAATCTGCTTTAATTGCAGCCCAACATACTTTAGTGTGCGCGACGCCCGAATTTTATAGCATCAAAGGTTTGGAACGGCTCTCACAGTTTGTGGAAAGCCTAAGCCAAAGACATCCGCTATCGGTGCTGGGGGTTGTGCTGTCATTTTGGAATGCGCGCGGAAAAAGCAATAAAGCTTTTTTAGATGTTATTGAAAAAACGTTTCCCAAAAAACTCCTCAAAACAAAGGTCAGACGAGACATCAATGTTTCGGAAGCTTCAATTTTCGGAAAACCCCTTTTTGAAACCATGCCTACAAGTCGTGCTGCAGAAGATTACCTTGCAATGTCCAAAGAATTGCTTAAACGACTTTGAATTTTCATGTAAAGCCGCTTTACATCGTGAAAAAACAACCTAAATCAAGAGAATGGATATGGCCAATGTTAATGCTTTGTTAAGTGAACGATTAAATACGAATCGCCAGTCTACCAAAATGGCTAAAATGGCGCATGCATCTGCGACAGGAAACCTCACAAGTTTTTCTGGCATTTTTAGCATCTCCGATCTTTCTGACAAAGAAAAGCAACTGCTTGAAGACATCCTGAAAGAATATACAACAGGTGAGCAAAATCCCGAGCATGACCTTCCCGCGCTTATGCAATTAACTTCCGAAGTCAAAGCAATCAATAGCCAAGCTATTATGTTGCATGGGGAAAGAATTAAAAAAGTGCATGACATTTTAATTCAGTACAAAGAAGGTGCTTTCACAACATGGCTGATTGCAGCTTATGGAAATAGACAAACCCCCTACAACTTTATGCAGTATTACGAACTGCATGCAAAAGTTCCTAAAAAACTGCATGCTGTGGTCGATTCCATGCCTAAACAGGCCATTTATACTTTAGCCAGCCGCGATGTAAATTTCGAAAAAAAACTAGAATTTATCGAATCTTATAATGGAGAAACCAAAACCGAACTTTTAGCCAAAATTCGCACCTGGTTTCCATTACCCCAAGAAGATAAGCGACAGGCAAACATCAAGGAAACTCTGGTACAAGGCCTAACCAGATTGCATAAATTGGTCAAACAAAATACTTTTCGTTTGTCCAAGGACGAAAAAAACCACGTTAAGGATCTTATTGAAAAACTTTCGAATCAAATTGATCAAAAATAAAAGGATTTAAGCATGATTGGAACAGGTGAATTAATTGTCATTTTTTGCGTAATTCTTCTTTTATTCGGAGGAAAAAAACTTCCTGAGCTTGCTAAAAGTTTAGGGCGAGCGATTCGTGAATTTAAAAAAGCCTGTGAAGAAGATGAGTCTCAAGAAAAAAAATTGGAGCCTTCTCGCATTCGTGTCGAAGAATCGAACCCCTCCAACGATCTCTAATGCAATATGAAAGCACCTTTCTGGGATCACGTTGAAGAACTAAGAAAAACCCTGCTCCGTTGTTTATTTTCTATCGGAGTAGGTTTTCTTCTATGCCTTCTGGCCTATAAGCCCCTTTTACATTTTTTGATTCAGCCACTCCAATCTTCTCAATGGACGGAAACATCCATTGTCCGAAAAAAACTCACGAATTCGACTCAGCAAGATCAAGTTGTGCACCTTACGCCCGACATGATGGTTGCCCCATCTTTTGCGAACGAATCGATTAAACAAAATGCATCCACTTATGTCGTCCCGGCTGGACAATCGATCGTTATTGATATTGTACAAAATGGTTCGAAACTCATCTTGACAAGTCCTCTAGAAGGCATTTCGACGGTTGTTAAATTGTCTTTTTGGTTTGGCTTAGCAGGATCTTCCCCTTTATGGATTTGGTCTATTCTTCGCTTTATCTCCCCCGCATTATCCATCAACAAGCAAAGACTTTTGCTAAAAGCGTTCTTTCTCACCATTGCTTTATTTGGGCTAGGCGTCTACGTTGCATACAGATTGACCATCCCTCTAGCCAACGCGTATTTTATGCATTTCAATCGGGAGTTAGGTATCAATTTATGGAGCCTATCATCCTATCTTGAGTATACGATTATCCTTATGCTGGGGAATGGATTGGCTTTCGAAGGCGGTGCTATTTTATTATTGCTTGTCCAAGGTGGCGTGATCTCCCAGAATACGATGAGAAAATACAGACGTCATGCCATTGTGGGGATTTTTTTACTCAGCGCTATTTTAACTCCTCCGGATGTGCTCTCGCAAATTTTGTTAGCGGTTCCGCTTATCTGCTTTTATGAGCTCGCCATTTTATATGCAAATTGGTTAGATTTAAAAAATAAGAATGAAGAAAAAATAGCTTTTGATAACTAAAACCCTTTTGAAGTTTTTGTGAATCTGCTAACCTGGTGTTTAATGATTTTAAAAGGAATATGACCCATGCAGACCCTTGCAATCCGTTCTACAAGCTTTTCTAACATCCAAAATGTTCTCCAAATCATTGGGTGTTCCCTTCTTTTAGCATTAAGTGCTCAAATTGCGATCCCTCTTCCCTTTACTCCTGTTCCTTTGACCCTTCAAACATTAACAGCTCTTTTGATTGGAGCAAGACTAGGTCCTGTGAATGGAGCCTTGGCAGTCCTGCTTTATTTAATTGAAATTGGTTTTGGGTGCCCATTTTTAGCTGGAGGCCTTGCTAGTCCGACTGCTTTATTTGGCTTAAAAGGGGGATATTTAATAGGAATGGTTGTTCAAGCTTACATCATGGGATTTTTTGCTGCTAACAGCCGCTCCTCTGCACATTTTTTTGTTGGAGGA
Organism: Parachlamydia sp.; assembly: GCF_050255895.1. Classification (NCBI taxonomy): domain Bacteria; kingdom Pseudomonadati; phylum Chlamydiota; class Chlamydiia; order Parachlamydiales; family Parachlamydiaceae; genus Parachlamydia; species Parachlamydia sp. The sequence goes on along the minus strand of NZ_JBFWIR010000003.1, from coordinate 48,253 downwards.
TGCTTCGCATGCTTAGCCCAACTCTTCTGCGGAGCTAGCTGGTTTTCCCTCTTTTTCGGATGGGAAAAATCCATACTTCTGGGCTTTGTCCCTTTTCTTCCGGGTGAAATAATTAAAGTTTATTTATTAACTAAACTTATTAAGAATAAATAAACATTTAGTGAATGAAGAGGGAATTGATATTCCCTCTTCTGCAAATTTTAATGAAAGATAATGGGTGTCGTTCTTTTTCCCACTAAATTTTTAAGATGACTCTCTGCCAATTCATCTGCAATGAGACTTGTCGACTGATGCTCTTTTTCAGATCGTTCAAAAATCAAAGATAGTGTTTCAAAAATATGATCCACTTTATCTCTTGAAGCTTTGGGATCATATCCCCCTTCATTATATTCCGCGGCGGCATTAATGATCCCCCCTGAATTAATAACGTAATCGGGAGCATATAAAATATTTCTTTTTAAAAGTGCCACCCCATCTTCAGGAACACGCAACTGATTATTTGCAGCCCCTGCAATAGCAAAGCAACGCAATTGAGGAATCGTTTCTTCATTCAAAATCGCACCAAGTGCACACGGACAAAAAATATCGCATGGGATATCCATAATATTAGCTGGAGCTACAGCTCTTGCCCCGTATAACCAGGATAATTCTTGTAGCTTGTGCTCATCTTTGTCTGTTAAAATAAGTTCGGCTCCTTCCCAAAACAAAATATCAGCTAATTTGGCGCCTACATTGCCAAGACCTTGAATGGCAATCGTTTTCCCATCTAAAGAACGCTCCCCCCATAATTTTTTAGCAACAGCCTGCAAGCCTCGGTAAACGCCCCATGCCGTAAAACGACTCGGATCCCCACTGCTATTTTTGGATGCTGAAGCTGCCACATAATGGGTTTTCTCATGCAAAACATTCATATCTTCGATAGAACTTCCAACATCTTCTGCTGCAATATACTTCCCTTCCAATGCGTTCAGTACCTCAGCAAACGCATACAATAAGGCTTTGGATTTTTCTTTGTGTGGATCGGCAATGATCACACTTTTTCCTCCACCTAATCCATTTGTGATCACAGCAGATTTATATGTCATCCCTTTGGCTAAACGCAAAACATCATTTAAAGCATCTTGTGAAGAATTATAAGGATAAATTCTCACACCACCCAATGCAGGTCCCAGGGAAGTATTATGGATGGCAACAAAACAGTGTAACCCACTACTCTCATCTATGCCTTCGACGACTTGTTCATATCCTGGTACTTGCATTTTTTTTATTAAAACCATTGTGTCCTAAACTCCATGTTCTTGGGATATTCACTAGCAATTCAGCTATTTTGATTAGTTTTAGATTTTTTGACTACCACAACTCTCCTTTAAACAAACTATAAACTGGACAATCGAAGAATTTTCTAAAAATTTAAAACGGAACGAAATGTCTAGATGGATCATATGGCTATTCCATACGAATAAAAATTTCCTCTAAAGGTTTATAAAAATTACCTTGATTTATAATTTCTAAACAAGTTAATCTGGAAGACGGTTATTAATTTATTGAATCAAAAAAAAATGGTATAAAAGAGGTCGCAATGACTAAGGTTGTCATCTCCGATGAAATAAAAACGGCATTATTGCATTTCCTTCAAGAGAATCCCCATGCCGATCTAGTGACAACATATCTTCGCTATGTGGAAAAAAAGTTCAACCTCTCTCCTGTGCTTTTTCCTAAAGAGAAAACAATTTTTCAGAGTACTGATCAAGCAGTCAATTTTCTCGAAAAAGAAGGTAAACTTTGGCACGAAGCTGAAATCAAGATTGGTTTTAGTAATTTAAGTGTCAATGAAGGAACTAAAAAAATTTACATTTGCCCTTTTACTGGCAAAGTTTTTGGAGACAACACGCACCCTAACCCGCAAGATGCTATTTATGATTGGGTTTCAAAATGCCCTGAAAATACAGAAAGAGTGGGCGGTCTACGTGTAAAACGTTTTTTTGTTTCTGAAGATCCGGACGTGATTCGAAGCTACATTTCGAAAACAAAAACGAAAGAATCGATTACAAAAGCCGTTTATTCATCCGTTTTAAGCGGAAAACTTTTTAGCACGAAACAAGCTGTTATCCTAGATTTTGAAAAAAATTATTTAAAAAAACTCTCTTTAGTCGAAGTTCAGAATCAAAATCGTTTCCAAATTGAAGAAAGTTTTTTGAATTTTATTCAAAAACAATTGGAAGAAGATAAGATTGCCTCATTTGTTGAATCTGTAGCGGAAATTGAAGACTTTACTCCTTTTGTTGAGCAATGGATTGAGTAATAGTATAACGATTTCTCAACACCTACTGAAGCTGAATCTACCGACTACTCTAATCTCTCTTCAGTTAAGCCAATGCATTAGGTTTAACAATACTTGCTCGACCACATATCCTATTTCCTTCAGCTTTAAAATATGGGAAAATAATAATTTCTCGTGACTTGGAACCTTACATGATGAATTCACTTAAAGCCGCGATCTATTCTTCTTCATCGGAAGAACAGACTATGCAACACGCTTATCAGTTAGGCCAAAGTCTTGTCCCAAATAGTATTGTGTGCTTCCACGGAGATCTAGGAGCCGGAAAAACAACCTTCATTAAAGGGCTTGTATCTGGCGCAACAAATTGTTTGCCATCCGAAGTGAATAGTCCAACTTTCGTCTACATGAATATTTATGAAGGCCAAAAAACTGTTTATCACTTTGATTTATATAGACTCAATCACGCTGATGAATTTCTTGGAATGGGATTTGATGACTTGCTATACGCAAATGGCATTTGTTGCATTGAATGGGCAGAGCGGATCCAAAACCTCATCCCCCCTCATGCTATTTCCGTGACCATCCAACACACTGGTGAACATGAACGCCATATTGTCATCAAACCTGGACAATCCATATGAAATACTCATTTAAAAATACATGCTTTATCACAACCGCAGTTAACCAAAAAAATTACCCTAGTGTAAAAGATACTGCAGGCCTCGTTTTACCTGAAATTGCGGTTGCCGGACGATCGAATGTAGGAAAATCTAGCTTGCTCAATCACTTATTCCAAGTAAAAAACTTGGTGAAAACATCCAGCACTCCAGGAAAAACCCAAGCGTTAAATTTTTTCAATGTCGACGAAAAACTCGTTTTTGTTGACCTTCCAGGTTATGGATTTGCACAAGTTCCTCTAGAAGTCCGTAAAAAATGGGGACCACTCATTGAACACTACCTAAGAGAACGTGAAAATTTAAAACTCATTTTATTTCTTTTTGATATTCGACGCTTACCCAATGAAGATGACAAATTATTTTTGGATTGGGTCATTAAAAATCAAAAATCAATGATCTTAGTATTGACCAAGGTTGATAAAGTCACGGCAAATCAAAAAGCGAGTCAAACACGCGCAATCCTTTCTGCTTTTGAAGCTGAGAATATTCATTATGCTTATTATTCAGTTCCAAAAAATTTAGGAAGAAAAGAATTAATTGCGATGATGAACGAAGCTCTTGAAGAAGAACGCACTTAATATTATCTATACAAAAAAAATATAAAAAAAGTTTATTTATGTCTTTGTTAGAAAAAGCAACATTTGTCTGTATCGATTGTGAAACTACCGGTTTGGACGTTCATGCCGATCGTATTATTGAAGTCGCAGTTGCGCGATTTACATTCGATCAGATCCTGGAACAATTCGAATCCTTGATCAATCCCGAATGCCCAATTCCAGAAAGTTCCATCCAAATCCATCACATCACAGCTGAAATGGTTGCTGACAAACCACCAATTACCCAAGTAATCCCACAAATTCTCGATGCAGTTCGCTCGCATACAATTGTAGGACATGGTGTTTTATTCGACATAGAACTCATTGCAGTCGCTGCAGAACGTGCAGGGATTCCATGCTCTATTCGGCAAAATCCTTACTTGGATACATTGCGTCTAGCTAGACTTTATGGGGAGAGCCCCATTAATTCCCTCGAGCAATTGCGCATGCACTTTAATATTCAATTTGAAGGTGCACACCGTGCGATGAGCGATGTTTTAGTTAATATTGAGGTTTTTAAGCATCTAGCAAAACGATATAAAACAACCGACAATCTTTTTCAAATTCTCTCTAAGCCAATCTTGCTAAGATGCATGCCCCTTGGAAAACATAAGGGAAGATCTTTAAAAGAAATTCCTTTAGACTACTTGAAATGGGCTGCTCATAAAAACTTCGACCAAGATTTATTATTTAGCATTCGTTCAGAGCTAAAAAGAAGAAAACAGGGCAATCTATTTTTGCAATCTGTAAGCCCTTTTTCAGATTTGTAAAAAAATACAAGCATAAAATTGTCCATACTTGCGATACTGTTTAGCATACGTATTCTGTAAAATTTAAGAATATCATTTCGGAGCCGATATGGTGGAAAAAAAATTAACAAATTATCCCGAAAAAAATACCTTTGAAGTCAAAATTGGGCTTGCAGAAATGCTAAAAGGTGGAGTGATTATGGATGTCACAACACCCGACCAAGCTAAAATCGCGGAGGATGCGGGAGCCGTTGCGGTGATGGCACTCGAAAGAATTCCTGCGGATATCCGCTCTCAAGGTGGGATAGCGCGCATGTCCAATCCAGAACTGATTCAAAAAATTCAAGAATCCGTATCCATTCCAGTTATGGCAAAATGTCGTATTGGCCATTTTGTTGAAGCACAGATTTTGGAAGCGCTTTTTATTGATTTCATTGATGAAAGTGAAGTTCTCACACCTGCTGATGAAGAAAATCATATCGACAAGACCCCCTTTAAGATCCCTTTTGTCTGTGGTTGCCGCAATTTAGGGGAAGCTTTACGCCGAATCGGGGAAGGCGCAGCGATGATTCGCACAAAAGGAGAGGCGGGAACAGGCAATATTGTGGAAGCTGTTCGCCATATGCGCGCTCTTCTGCGTGAAATGCGCTTGCTCACAATGCTCGATCCTTCCGAATTAATGGCTGAAGCAAAAAAAATGGGAGCTCCATTTCACCTCGTGCAACAAGTTGCGAAAACAGGAAAACTCCCTGTACCCAATTTTGCTGCAGGTGGAATCGCTACTCCCGCTGATGCTGCGTTAATGATGCAACTTGGAGCGGAAAGTGTTTTTGTTGGATCTGGTATTTTTAAATCAGAAGATCCACCACAAAGAGCAAGAGCGATTGTTGCTGCTGCAACTTACTACAATAATCCTGAGATGCTAGCTAAAATTTCTATGGGCCTTTTAAGTGCCATGGAAGGTTTGGAAATTCAGCAAATCAAAAAAGAAGAATTGCTTGCATATAGGGGCTGGTAGTCTATGCATGCGCCGGTTATTGGAGTTTTGGCCTTACAAGGAGCGTTTGCAAAACACATGGAAATGTTGCACGCTCTTTCTATTCAAGCGAAAGAGGTCCGCACCCCACAAGATCTGCAAGAATGTGATGGACTAATTATTCCCGGGGGAGAGTCCACCACAATTTCAAAACAAATGCGCTATATCCATCTCGAAGAACCTATTCGTGAATTTGCCAAAAAAAAACCCCTCTTTGGCACCTGTGCAGGCTTAATTTTAATGGCTTCTGAAGTCGATATAGGTGAAATCACGCCTTTCCATTTACTCGATATTTCTGTGCAAAGAAATGCTTATGGAAGACAAATTGAATCATTCGAAGCTGAGGTTGACATTTTTTTAGGGCGGCCCAAGCAAACCTTTCCAGCTATTTTCATCCGTGCTCCCTTAATTAAAAGCTGTGGAAAGCAAGTTGAGATTCTCAGTAGTTTTAACCACACGCCTATTTTGGTTCAGCAAGGCCGTCATCTTGGTGCCACCTTTCATCCTGAGCTCTCTCATCAAACAATGATCCACAGGTATTTCTTTAAGCTTGTCAAAGATGCAGCTTCTGCAAAAGACTAATACCCAACTCCATCAATTCGTTTGAATTATACGCCTGCCTTTCTTATGATATTGCCTGCCACAATCTTCAAAAAGGAAAGTTTGCTTTGCGCATTTTAATTATCTCGACTTTTTTCCCCCCCCTAAATTCTATAGCCTCTCTTAGACCCTATTCTTGGGCCAAATTTTGGGCAGAAGCAGGCCACGAAGTATCCGTATTAACCACACAAAAAATGCCTTCCTCATGTACATCTCTTACTTTGGAGAATTCAGGATTTAGGGTGCATGAAATTCCTTATTCAGATTTTTTGAGCACCGTTAAAAAAAGTTATCAGAAAGATAGAAAAACGCAAGAATCGCAAAAATCATTTTCGCTGAAAACGCTTCTCTGGAATAGCTTTCAAAAGCTCCGTACCAAAACAGGAATTTTTAATGCCTGTCGCATGCCCGATTTAACCGATCTTTGGATTAATCCCGCTTATAAATACATTGAAAAGCAAGGAACTTGGGATTTAATCGTCAGCACTTCAGGACCTTATGCCGTACATGTCGTCGCTCAAAAGCTCAAGAAACAGGGACTAGGGAGAAAATGGATTGCGGACTTTAGGGATTCATGGAGTGATAATTATATCTATCCTGGCATTTTCCCTTTTAACTGCTTCGAAAACTGGTGGGAACGAAAACTCATGCAATCAGCCGATCTTCTAACTACAGTCAGCACACCCTTTGCGAAGGATTTTGAAAAAAAATACCCACAGAAAAAGGTATTGACCCTTGAAAATGGGTTTGATCTAAGTGATCGTGAAAAGCTTCCAGTGGAATCGATCTTTCCCGAAGATGGGAAATTTCGCATTGTCCACACCGGCTCAATTTATTCAGCCAAAAGAGATCCCTCTCCCCTTTTTCAAGCCATTGCAGAAATGCAAAAGGATCCTCATGATCTAGCTCTCTTAAATAAATTAGAAGTGATTTTTGTCGGTGAACAGCTCGGAAATCTCCACACACTTGTTGAAAAATATCAAGTCTCTCAATGGGTCAAGAACTATGGCATGCGCAAAAGAGAAGATGCCCTACGCATGCAAAGAGATGCACATGCCCTTTTATTTCTTCCCTGGACAGATCTGGATTTCCCTGGCGTTTTGACAGGAAAAATCTTTGAGTACCTATTTTCGGGTACTCCGACTATTGCTGTCGGTGGAAAAGGAATTGAACAATCACAACAACTCATTTTAGATGCGCAAGCGGGTGAAGTATTGGAAAATGTGGAAAAAATAAAACTGTATTTACGAAACAAGCTAGACTGTGTTGTGAAGGAATATGTCCAGCCTTGCCGAACCATTTTAAGTCAGTATGATCGCAAAACCCTCGCGTTAAAACTTCTTGCAAGCATACAAATATGAACCAGATAGCCATCATTATTGTCACTTATAACAGTCAACTCCATCTCCCTAAAGCCATGGAATGTTTGCAAAATCAGACCGTTTCCCCCTCACAAATTATTATTGTTGATACAGGTTCCAAAGATAAAAGCTATTTATGGGATTATCAGGAAAATCCTTTGGTTGAACTTGTCTACGCTCCACAAGATGCGGGCTTTTGTGTGGGAAATAATTTGGGATGGAAAAATGTGGCTCCAAATACCGATTATGTCTTTTTCCTAAACCCCGATGCTTTTATCACCAGCACCTATTTAGAACAGGCCTTGCAAATGATGCAAAATCCTTCCCATGCCAACTGTGGAGCCTTAACAGGCACAACTTTAAAATATGACATGCAGGCAAACCAACCTAAAAACGTCTATGATACAACAGGCATTTTTCATACATGGTATGGGCGGTGGTATGATCGTGGACAAGAAGAAACATACGAACCTCAGCGCTTTCGAGAAATCGAGAAAATTCCTGCCATCTGTGGTGCCGTTTTCTTTTGTCGAAAAAAAGCATTAGATGCTGTTTTAATTAACGAACAAGAGATTTTTAATAGCGATTTTTACATGTATAAAGAGGATATCGACTTATCATTGCGTCTCCAAAAAAACAATTGGTCGCTTCTTTTTCATCCGAATTTGATTGCTTATCATTGCAGAGGGTGGACACCACAGCGTCGAAATATGCCGAGAAAAATGCGCTTACACTCTGCTCAAAACGAACTCAGAATCAATTTAAAACACATCTTTCCTTTTGGTGCAGCTTACTCCTTTTTAAAATACTGCCTCGTCAAGTTCTTAGATAGGTAACCCATATGCGCCTTTTCGATAAAAAAACAACGTGCCTTATTCTTGCCTTTTGTTTGCCCCTTCTGTTTTTCCCTAAAATCAATCTCATTAAATTTTCGGAAAAAGAAACGGCGGGTATTCGCCTAGACGATGTTATTTTACTAGGAACATTTTTTATCCTATTTTGGGCACGTTTTTCCTTAAAAACCTCCTTATGCAAGTTCGAAAAGTGGCTTTTTGCAGTTGTGGGATTTTCTCTGTTTTCTTTTTTTTGCAATCGATTTCTAGTCTCGATCGATAGTCTCCATGTGCATTCCAAAATCTTTTATTGTTTACGTATTTTAGAATATGCCACATTTTTTTATGTCGGATGCTTTGCTTATGACTTTGTGAGCGAACGCAAAATCATGTATGGTTTTCTTGTTTGGAATTTAGCCATCATGGCTATGCAAAAAGTCGGTTTAATTGGAGGATTTAGCTCTGCAGGTTATGGAGAAAACACCTATCGTGTTACAGGAATCGCCTCTTTTCCATCTGAAACGGGCGCTATTCTTAACCTGCTATTTTGTTATTTGGTCTTCGACGATTTTGCTCGCAAACGAATTCCCATCGTGATTCCTCGCTGGCTAAAAACGGTCTATCATAAATGCGCCATTTTTGTTCAATTTGTGATCTTTGCCATTTTTGTCATCTTATCCGGATCACGCATCGCCCTTGCAGCTTTATTAGTACCCTTTATGATCAAACTAAAAAACTTGGTTAGTCTTAAATCGATTATTATCGTTGCCAGCTTTCTTGGATGCTTATCGATTGGAATTGCGTATCTCGTCGTCAACACGGAAGGCTTACGCAGTGACGGCCTACTCAGTTACAAAAACATCGAAATCATGAAACAGGTTTGGGAAGACATCGATATTCGAGCAGAACCTGAAATCAAAAAGCTGGAAACAGATGAAAAATTCGATCAAAGCTGGTGGATGCGTATGCATAAGTGGTGCTATGCTCTTAAAATATACTTAGCTAACCCACAATGCTACTTGCAAGGTATTGGTCCTGGTTTTGCTTTTCCAGCTTTGGATGGGGGGTTTTTGCGTATTCTCACAGAAAATGGCCTCATTGGCACGTTTTTGTATGCCGGGCTATTCCTTTCAATTAGCAAACAAAGTAAGCAGTTGACGTGGATGGTCATCGTTTTCATGGTGAACATGATCTTCTTTGACGTTTATCTCGCATACAAACCCATGGCTTTGCTTTTCCTTATCTCGGGTTATGCATATGCCAGATCGCTTAAAGAAGAACCCTCATACGCCAATTTTGAGGCGGTACAGGCTCTTGCATAAAACGAAGGAAGAACATAGAAATTCTTCCTTCCTTAAAATCTCTTCTATTTACAAAGGAGATACCATCTTCTTTTCTTTTTCTCATCCGTATTTACAAACAATTCGTTTGGATCTTCTAATTGCTGTGGATAACGTTTTTCCAACCAAGCCTTAATATGGCCATCTTTTAATTTTTGATATTCATACTCATTAAATTTTTCTACCGAAAGGAGCTCTTCACTCAAAAAATAATGGCTGTTTTTTTTAATCATGACATTTTTTACCTGGAGATTTTGAAAAATCTGTTCAGTACTCTCCGTTACTTTTAAACGAATCCGATTTTCATCATCGATAATCAAAGTTCCAATTCGCCCTTCACTAAGAATTTTATTTACGCGGACCATTGTCGAAACCTCTTCAAATCTTTTAACAATAACAACCTTTTCATTCGTGTGTAAATCGGCAAAAAGACGCGAGATCACGACGGTTTGTTGTTCTGTAGCTAAGAAAACTTTTTGGTCGAGTCTCTCAGCAAAAACACATTCCTTGGGATGCTCTTTGTCTCCGTTCAAATAAAATTGATATTTCATACTCAAATCAATTTGCTTACCTGTTTCCAAATCAAATTCCCCAGCCCGTAAACTATCTACTATCCAACTCATAACTTCTTTCTCCTTGTGTTCCAGTTTTTCGTATTTTCGTAGTCATTGTCTAAGTGGAGAGGTAAATTCCCTCTTTTTGTGGATATTAAAATTTTTTTCATTTATGTAAATTGCTAACGCTTATTTTAATTTTTTTTCGAAAAAAGACTCCTACAGCGCTTAGAGCTAGATTTTTTGATCAGCCTAAATGCAAAACACCACAAAAGGACATTTTATGAAGAACTCATTCGTTCTCAGTTTCTGTTTTTTAATTTCAATTCCACTTGCATGCTTTTCTCAGAGTATAATCAGCGATGCAGAAGCAGAAGCAATTGCGATCGATGCCTACATTTATGGCTATCCGTTAATTACGATGGATGTGACGCGACAAGTGATGACAAATACGGAAAATTCCACCGTTGGAAAAGCCCCAATGGGACAATTTGGAAATCTAAGAACCTATCCCAATGCAGATTTTAAAGATGTTACGACACCTAATGCAGATACTCTTTATTCAATAGCCTGGTTAGACCTTTCGAAAGAACCCTATATTTTGCATGTTCCAGAAGAAGGAAACCGTTACTACCTGATGCCTATGCTAAGCGCTTGGACCAATATTTTCGCAGCCCCAGGAACTCGAACAACGGGCACACAAGCAGGAGATTATGCCATCACAGGACCCAAATGGAATGGGACATTGCCAGATGGAGTGAAAGAGTTCAAATCACCCACCAATCTCGTGTGGGTTTTAGGCAGAACTTACAGTACAGGAACACCGGAAGATTATAAGCTTGTGCATGCCATACAAGATCAATATAGCGTGAAACCACTCAGCTACTTTGGAAAGGATTACACACCACCCAAAGGCTCTTTTAATCCTAAAATTGATATGAAAACACCCGTGCGCGATCAAGTGAATTATTTAGATGCCGTTACTTTTTTTAACCGCATGATGGCGCTCATGGTAGAAAATCCCCCGGCCCATGAAGATGCCCCTATTCTGGAGAGAATCTCTAAAATTGGGATAGTGGCAGGGCATAAGTTGGAACAAGCCCAGTTAAACCCAAACATTGCACGTGTTCTACAACTGGTTCCAAGGCTAGCACAAGAAAAGATCCTAGCACACGTCTCAAAAGCAGGTAAAACGATCAACGGCTGGGATTTTATCCTTAAAACAGGCCAGTATGGAACCGACTATCTTCAGCGCGCTTTCATTGCGGCTGTGGGATTAGGAGCCAATTTACCTGAAGACGCCATCTATCCATCCACACACGTCGATAGTCGTGGGCAGCAACTCGACGGAACCTACAAATACGTCATCCATTTTGAAAAGGGTCAAATGCCTCCAGTCAAAGGATTTTGGTCCTTAACCCTCTATAACAACCAGTATTTTTTTGTAAAAAATCCTTTGAATCGATACAACCTAAGTTCTCGCGATCCTTTTAAATATAACTCCGATGGATCGCTAGATCTTTACATTCAAAATAGCCCGCCAGATAAGGAAAAAGAAGCCAATTGGTTACCAGCTCCTAAAGGTCCATTTGTTTTGACCTTTCGTTTTTATTGGCCTGAAAAAGAACTATTGGATGGAATGTGGAAGCCCCCCATTGTCCAAAATAGAGGCATTTCGACATTATAAAGGAGGTATTTTAACGTTGACTTGAAACAAAAAAGAGCGTACGATTTTGCTCTTTATCAAGAGAGAAATCATATGGACCTTGCTCAGAATAACTTAATTCGCTTTATTAATATTACGAAGAAAAAAGATGGCATTTTTGCCAATTTTAAAGCGAAAGGCATTCGCGGCGGAGCTGTTTTTTCAGCCTCTATTTCTGTTGATATTTCAGCGGCAGAAGTACATCCTGCAGATCCTCTCGAAAAGATTATTGAAGAATGCGCGCGTATTGCCGTTCTACAATTTAGGAATACAGACCTTCAATTTGAAGGCCTTGTTGCCCTTTAATTCATTTTATCTGGGTGTAGCGCAGCTTGGCTAGCGCACTTGCATGGGGTGCAAGGGGTCGGAGGTTCGAATCCTCTCACTCAGATTCTTTTTCCTTAAGGACTTACGAAGGCTTGATCGCTTTTCTTAAGTCCTTTTTTTTCTTCGGGTGGTGGATAGGTGGTGGATTCATGCATGTCATGTTTGTGATTTACGTATCGTTCAAAATTTATGTTTTCCAGTCATTTTTAGGAGCCTCAAATGATAATTCACTCTGATGAACCTCTAAGAGACCCTTCTCAAGATGTTCTAGGCTACAATTCATTTGCTTACCAATTAGCTAAAACAATAAGACACATGTCCTCAGAAGGGACTGTGCTAAGTATACATGGGCCGTGGGGCTCAGGAAAAACTTCTGTGTTGAACCTTGTTCAACATCATCTTAAGGAAGAGCAAGATTCTCAAGTAATCGTAGTTTCTTTTAATCCATGGTGGTTCTCCGGACAGGAAGACCTAACCATTCGTTTTTTTGCTGCTCTTAAGGCTGCCTTGAATCAAGCTGATGCAGGCGATTTAGCTAATCTGCTTTTAGATTTTGCAGATCTCGTATCTGAGGTAGACGTTCCGTGGTATGTAAAAATTGCTTATAGATTGATCTCTCAATTTAAGAAAAAATGCATCGAGAAATATGCATTGATTGATCAAAAGCGTGAGACTCTCGTTAATGCTCTTCGTAAGCAAAAGAAAAAAATATTGATAATTATCGATGACATAGACCGCCTGACAAAGGAAGAAGTTTCCCAAGTATTTAAATTAGTTAAAAGCGTCGCAAATTTTCCAAACGTTATCTATCTCTTGGCTTTTGACGAAAACGTCGTTGCTCATGCCCTGAAAGAGCAATTTATTTCCGGCAAAGACTACTTAAAAAAGATAATTCAAGTACCATTCGAGTTGCCCCAACCCGAAAAAAATGAGCTGATATCCTTTTTGTGTAAACGCCTTGATCAATTGCTATGCGATCTACCACGAGAACATTTTGATCAGCAACGATGGCACACGACCCTTCTTCGCGGTATTCAGTATTACATTAAAACTCCCAGAGATGTTATTCGGTTAATGAATACATTAAATGTCACCTATCAATGCGTCCGCAACGAAGTGAATCCTGTTGATTTCATAGCTTTAGAAACTCTTAGGGTTTTTTGTCCAGATAGCTATCATCTGGTTAGGACAAGTTCAACATTGCTAACAGGGGGTGGAGATGACAAATCCTCTAAGCAATGGATCGAATCTCTATTGGAAGGCAAAAATTCAGAAGAGCAGGCGGCTCTAACTTCCATTTTAGAAGTATTATTTCCAAAATTACACAGAACAATAAAATTCGATGCCGGTTGGCAGGTGTCCTGGAGGAAGAATCGTCAAATTTGTAGTCCAGATTGCTTTACCACGTATTTCCGACTCGCCGTTCCTATAGGTTCAATTTCACACACCGAGATGGAACATGCGCTATCCATAGCAAAAGATTCCGGAGCTTTTGTTACTCTATTGCTTCGGCTGAATGAGGAGGAAGGGGCTAATGGGCGCACCCGATTGCATGGATTTTTAAATCGTTTAACAGACTTTACTCAAGAAACCCTACGACAAGAAGATATTCCCAATGTAATTAAAGCCCTTTTTTGCGTTGGTGATCAGCTTCTTTCAATTAAAGATAGACAGAAATCTTTTTGGGATGCTCCAGATAATGTTTTTTATGTTTGGGACATTATCTCCAAGCTTCTTCGACGAATATCTTCAGAAAATCGGATCAAAATTATTGTTGACTCAATAGGTAGTAGCAATAGCGTTTCTTTAATATTTTTTATATTAGGAAGATTGCAATTAGAACATACTGAAGACATTGCTTCAGCAGGTCGACCAGAAAGTCCTCTAATTCCCAAAAATGAGGAATTGATTCCTTTGTTCCAAGAGGCCGCAAAAAAAACAAAAAAACTGGCACACTCCCCTCAATTTTTAAGCTCTCCTTACCTTCCGATGGTACTCAAATCTTGGAAAGAACACGGAGAAAATCCCTCTGAAATGAACGAATGGTTAACTGGAGCATTAACAAAGGATGAAGATCTTATCCAGTTCCTCGGATACTTCACGTTACCTGAATTTTATATTGATCCTTTTAGCGGTTTTCATCAAACTCGCTACACCATTGACCTAGATAAACTTGATCCTTTTCTAAACAGCGACCAAATAATCGATCGAATTAGATCCCTAAAATCAAAAGACTCTGATTCCCAAGATGTTTTGAGCATAATTAATTGCTTTATCCACAGTTACGAAGAACGGTTAAAATGCTAGGTTTTATATGAAAAATACTTTATTTTACAAATTCTGCTCTTTTAGAGCAGGCGATCTATCGAAAACCATAGAATCATGTGTTTATGGAAAAGAAAGCTTATGAAAGTTCAAATGAAAAAATATTGCTGCTTTTTGTGGTTTTTCATTTTACAAACCCATTTTATTTATAGTGAGATACCTGAAATGCTAGCCCAAGAGACCATTCCAACTAGATTTTGTGATAATTCGAATATAAAGGCTAAAGCGACTAAAAAATCGGATAAAAAAACCTCCGGAACTTTTTTAGATAATATGAAAATTCCAGTGCATAGATGGTTTAGATATTCGGCTGGATTTTCGGCTATTTGGGTAGAAGAAGTGTTAAACGCCTGTAACGCTACTGTGGTTCTTGACCCATTTGTTGGCTCTGGTACTGTCTGCGTCGTAGCAGATAAACTCGGTATTCACTCTTATGGTATAGAATCTCATCCATTTGTATATCGACTAGGGAATGGAAAACTATCTTGGGATGAAAACATTGAAAATTTTGAAGTTGCCATTAATGATTTAAAAAGATTAGCTATAGAACTTAAAGATACAATTACACTTAATGAAACACCAGAATTAATTAAAAAGTGTTACTCAGAAGAAAACTTACAAGATCTGTATGCTCTTAAAGCTGCTTATCTCGAACTTTCACCTTCGTGGTCAGTATCAATCAACAATCTAGTTTTTTTAGCGATTAACTCAATTTTGCGAGCAACGAGTCATGTTGGTACTGCACAGTGGCAATATGTGTTGCCTAATAAGAATAAAGCAAGAGTAACTAACCCTTATGATGCACTTCAACTTCAATCAAAGTGTATGTTGGATGATATGCAATTCATGCAAAATCAATCCAAAGAAAGTCTCGCTAAACTCATTCAAAGTGATGCCAGAACTCTTGCTGGTGTTCCTGATAATTCTATAGATCTAGTCATTACTTCACCTCCATATGCCAATAACTACGACTATGCGGACGCTACAAGGTTGGAAATGACATTCTGGGGTGAAGTAGCTTCATGGGGAGATTTGCATGAAACTGTAAGGCAGTATTTGATTTGCTCTAGCTCACAACATGCATCCAAAGACAAAATGGATTTGAATGAATTATTAAATGATCCTTACATTCTGCCGATCAAAGACGAATTAACAGTCGTATGCAATGAGTTAAATGAAGTAAGAAAGACAAAGGGGGGGAATAAAGCATATCATCTCATGATTGCCGCTTATTTTGCTGACATGGCAAAAACCTTTAAAGCTTTGAGAAGAGTTACAAAATCAGGTTCAACAATCTGTATTGTCATTGGAGATTCCGCTCCTTATGGTGTTCATGCTCCTGTAGAACGATGGTTTGGTGAACTTGCAGTTGCTTACGGCTTTAAATCATGGGAATTCGAAAAAATCAGAGATCGAAATGTTAAATGGAAAAACAGAAAACATGATGTTCTTCTACACGAAGGCCGTCTTTGGATTAAAGGATAGTAATGGCAGCTTCACCATCACATAAGTTCGGACAGGAATTAGGTAACCTGTTGGAAGATTTAGTATTAAACAAAATATTGCTACCTCGTTTACTAGAATTCACTAAGTCAAAAAACTATTATTTGGACTGGCAAAAAGATCGTAAAGCTAGAAAAGGCAAAAAAGTAACTTGGAATGATAAATATGGAAATACTCATGATCTTGATTTTGTCATTGAAGCCAATGGAACTGAGGATTTGATTGGGAGGCCATTAGCCTTCATCGAAGCCGCCTGGAGACGTTATACAAAACATTCTAAAAATAAGGCTCAAGAAATTCAAGGAGCCATTCTGCCTATTAGAGAATTATACGAATTATCTGCGCCTTTTATTGGTGTCATTCTTGCTGGCGAATTCACGGAGCCTTCTCTGAGACAATTAGAGAATAATAGATTTGCTGTTTTATATATACCCTATGACGACGTTATCAAAGCTTTTGAATTCATAAACATTAATATTAGTTTTGATGAAGATACTGAAGATTCTGACTATGTCTCTGCTATACAACAAATAGCAGAAATCTCAATCAAGAAGAAAACGGAATTGCTCGACAGTTTAATTAAAATTAGCTTTGATAACATTGAAGCCTTCATGAACAAACTAAGGGCTGCTCTTGAAAGATATATTATTAGTGTGGCTATACTTCCCCTTTTCGGAAACCGTCATGAATTCCCTTCTGTTGAAGATGCAATCAAAAAACTAGAAAATTTAGATATCAACCATCCCATTGGAACATTTGCTAAATTCGAAGTTATTGTGGATTATAACAATAACGATATAATCAGAGCCTCTTTTTCTGAAAAAGAATCGTTAATTACTTTTCTTAAAACTGTGCAATGCTAATTTGATGCTTGCCAATAGCGAATAACATATGAATCCTCTGGTACTACACCATAGCCTTGATCAATCATGAATAACGAATTAAATATCCTTCAGATGGTAGTGACTTGTCTCTTGGTGATCTACGACCATTGTCCGGCAAACACAAAATGACATCTGCTTCGATATGTGGAAGATTGGCTCGAGAACAAATATCGGGATTATAAATCACAGTCGCAATTCGCCGCTTGCTTTGATTGACTTTTAGTATGACCTCAAGCTTTTTCACCCTCTCTTCAATCGATTTCGTCATTTCCTTACCTCTTGCTCTAATTTGACAACCCTTTTTTCAACATCATAAACTTGAATAGCCTTCATAAAGGCGTCAACGACTTTAGACATCGCTTCCCCTTCGCTTGGTGTGATGTTTCCACAACTTACAGATTCAATAATCAACGACATCGCCTTCACGGCGTCATCTGTTGTTTGTAGTTTTGGAAGTCTAATTTTGATATCGCGATCTCTTTTTATCGGTAATACCCGGTCTAGGACTAACCTGATTGCTTGTATATTTCCAGTCAAAGCCTCTTCAATCAACTTGTGACATATATTATCCAAATCACTTTGTAAGACTTGCTCGGCTGCAAGGGTAGCCCGATTCTTTGTACCCTTGGCTTTGCCTTGTGGGTTGCCGGATTGTCCCTTTCGAAATTTTCCCGTCACCTGCATTTGTCCTGCATTTTCAGGCATGTGAAACCTCTATTTTATTGATCTGATGGTTTTTCGGTTTTTTATGGCCTGCATTGAAAAACCGAAAAACCGCCTACAACTTTTCTCATTTCTTTGGTTTTTCAGTTTCCTGATCCTTAGGAGATGGAAAACCGAAAAACGGCTTATAAATTGACGCGTTATTATCCCCTTTCCCTATGTACCAGTGAGTAGTCAACCCTTTATCTAATAGCTCTTGAGCCTTTTTATTGGACGTATCAGCTAAACTGCCTTTGATTTTTACGATCAAATCTCCTTGGTTAATTCCTGTCTTGGGAATTAGGGCTCTAACTTTTTCAAGATTAGCATCATTGACGCAAGATCCTGGTTCAAGAACTGCACTATGAATATTTTTTCCTTTATGATCTAAAATACCAATGCTGATAGGGGACAAACGAAATGAAATGGTAGGAGGAAGCTCCGAATCCTTCATCTTAGTAGCAGTCATTGAAATCAATTCATTCTTTTTTCTAATGCAATACTCTGCATCCAAAGCACCTTTTAAAGCCATTGCACCTCTTGCACGATCCTTATCATTATGGCCTGTGTGATGGATAATCAACACACAGCACGAAAAAGGTAATCTAATATGCACATCTATCGAAAAAATAAATTTATTCATGTCTTGGGTTTTATTTTCATCTCCACCGCCGAAATTTCGCGCTAGGGTATCTATGACAATAAGCGCCGGCTTACCATGTGCTAGTGATAGGTTTCGAATTGCTTCAGAAACAGTCCTTGCATGATTTTCATCCATAAACTGAGCGGGTTGTTTGCTAATGTACAAATCTTCTACAACTAATTCATAGTATTCACTCCATGCCTTTAGTCTACGTGACAAACCGTTATGCCCTTCTCCGGCTATGTAAAAGACAACTCCCTTTTTTACTTCTTTCCCCATCCATGATTTCCCTGTAGCAATCGATGCCGCCAAGTCCAATGCGATAAAGGTTTTACCGGAAGCTGGATCTCCAAAAATTTGTGCTAAACTATTTTCTTCCAAATAATCTTCAACGATCCATTTAGGAGGTGATATTTCAAGATCGCTAGCCTTCACAAATATAAACTCTTTTAAGCTACCCTTTGTACCTTCTAACCTTCCTTTTGTTTGAAGCTCTACATCTTCTTGCAAGTGTAAATCTAAAGAGCGTTGAAGGTTTTCCCGTTCCTTTTCAAGATTCTTTCTTTTTACGGCAGAATCATACAGGCGGTTTTCTATACAAAACCTAAGGTCATCGTTTGGCTTAGCAGGTTCATGTGGACTAGGTTCTACTTCAAAATCTTGATATGCGCGTGTACGGTCATAATGATGGGCTTGAACAATAAATTCGTTAAATAAAGTGTGTATTTCTTCATCAAGTATACTTAAGCGCGTTTGCAATCCTTCAATTTTTTGGCCTTTTTCAAGGTTGGCAAAAATGTCTATCAATTTAACTTCAATGCCTGACTTATCCAAAAAGGATTGAACTTCGGCCTTCCTCGCAATGGGGCCAATAAACAGCTTATAGCAGTCGCTGAATCGACATCCGAATTGTTGTTTTATGGTGTTTTTTACGGATTGAGTAAAAATAACCCCTTTTCCTTTTACGATTTTGAAAGCATTGGGTTGTATCTTAGGACTATCTTGGATATACTTTGTGTCGATCGAATCAGGATTCTGATTTATAAGATTGCCGTCCATTGCCCGGACGGCATCTTTTTTATCGATAGGATTTGATTTAGGCATCATTTATCCTCCCCTGAAAACTGTGAGCTCTCCCATTGTTCTAGCTCTGTTATACGCCATCGCGTTGACCGAATTCCAAGCTTACACGGCTTAGGCAATTTTCCTTTCTTGACCCATCGCCAAACTGTCGACCTGTCGACAGAATAACGGTTTGCAACTTGCGTATCTTTTAAATATGGTGTAAATTGCGTTTTCACATAGTCTCCTTTGTTGTTACTATGTGTTAAAGCGTCTCACACCGAATTCTATTTAGCGTCGCTAGCTGGAATTTTTTTCGAATTCTCCCTTGATTTTTTGAATTCGTGCATAGAAAGCTTTGATGCCAAATTCTTTACAACCACACTCGATATCATGAAATAATTTATCATTTTCTCTATAAAGTTCCCCTCCATCACGCTCCCAAGAAATTAAAGCCCACAATTCTTTTGGTTTTTTCTTTGGATTATTCCCCACAAGCTCCTTAAGAAGCTTCTCCATTTCTTTACAACCCCGCGGTTCACTGGCTGATTTTGAATTTCTGAGACTGGTGTCTTTTTCTTTTTGCACTTTGACGTCCAGTTTGCTACGGATCAATTTCAGTTTATTTTCCTGCTGGCTTAGTTGAGTTTTTTGGGTCTCCAATTCCAAATGAGTTTTTGTTAACTTATCATGAGCAATTCTAATATCGTCGTCTTTTTGAACTATTATCCCTTCTTGGCTTTTCAATACTTTGACCGTTTCATTCAATCTTCTTTGACCATCTTCAATCAAAAGACTTTTCTCAAAACCTGTTATGTCCTGAACTACAGCATGTATTAGGTTATCAATATGCTCATTTCTCTCTGTTTCTGAATAAAGCCACGCATACTTCAAAAAAAGGATGACATCATGTGGATTATAATTAAGGCTAGCATCACAATCTACAGACCATCCTGTAGGATTCGACAATGTCGGCAAATTCAAGCTGAATCTGGTAAGCATTTTATATGCACTGAAGCCTGTAATCTCGATAAGGGCTTTCCCTACGTGACTATCTTCTATCATTTTTAGAAAATTCGCTGAAATGACTGGCGTGAAAGTTTTAACCATTTTTCGCTCCAAGACTTAATGTTACTCCCGTTAGCTTCTCAAGATGATTTCCTAACTTCTCCCAAGCCATTTTCATTTCAGATTCATAGGTATGACGCTGATAGATTCGCTTAACCCGGTTTTCTTCAGTATGGTTGAGGCAACGTTCAGCAACCTCAGGAAGAACTCCAAGCGCAGTCATCAATGTGGCTCCCGTCCTGCGTAAATCATGCGGCTTCCAAAGGCCTCTGGAAAGCATGAGGGCTGCATTATTTTTTGTCCGGTTCTTGAGATTAGGCAGAGAACGTTGACGGTCTGTAATTTGCTTGGTAATAGTTTTAGGGCAAACATGATGATCATCAAGGCGACTGGCAGGAAAACACCACTCTCCTTCACCTGTGATTGCTTTGAGTTGGGTGAAGAGACTAAATGTAAAAAGGGAAAGGAAAATAATGTGTTCACGGTCATTTTTGCTATTTTCAGAAGGGATGCGCCACAACTTACGGTTAAAGTCAAAATGGCTCCAACGTGCTTTCAAGAGTTCCCCAATACGACAACACGTACCAAGCACAAGCCAAATTGCTATGGTTGCTGTATCCGCCATACCCGCAGATGAAAGTTTTATTCCAAGCTCTTGGATTTCATCCTCGCTTAATACGCGATCGCGTTCAACATTGGCCCCTCCAATTGTTGTTTTGCTAATGGCGGCAGTGGGGTCAAACTCAAGAAGGTCGCGTGTGACAGCAAAGCGAAACATCTGTCGGATAAGGCTAAAAACAACTTTTGCCATTCGGTTGACGCCTCTTTGTAAAAGTTGATCCGTGATTTCAGTAATATGACCCTTTCTGACTTCTTTAATGTTGAGTTCTCCGATAGAGGGGATAACGTCCTTAAGCATCATTCGGCGCGCTTCAGCTCCTTTATCTTTACGGTTTACCAGGTCAGTGTTGGCCCAACGTTCAAATAGATCTTTTACCAATACCCGACTCGCTTGCTCGCGAATAACCTCGGCAGCCCGCTTTCGCTTATCCTCTACCGGATCGGCTCCGTTATGCCTTACTTCATGCTTCATCCTTTCAGCTTCTGTTCGCGCTGTTTTGACGGATACCCCTGCAACACCCGTGCGTCCACCTTTAAAACATCCAAGTCCTTTTTTTCGTTCACGCCATTTACGCTTGTGGCATGGAACCGTATAACAAAAAATCCATGACTTAGATCCGGTTGGTTTGACTCGTAAGACTAGACCTTTAACCTGTGAATCGCGTACGTAATAGGGCTTTTCTTTAGGCTGAAGCTTTTGACAGTAGTCATCAGCGTTAGTTTTCGGAATAATCTCTTTCATAATCAATCTCATATTTTGGGTGGTGGACAGGTGGTGGATAAGACCACTTAATAAAGGATCGCACATTATGCAACAAAATATTGATGTAAATCAATACAAGATATAGCCTTAAGGCTTATTTTTGAGGGGACAATGAGATTGAATGAAATGGGAAAAAACAGTAAATTACTTGCATGGGGTGCAAGGGGTCGGAGGTTCGAATCCTCTCACTCAGATTCTTTCCTCTAGAACTTACGGGCATTCTCTTTTAGAATGCCCTTTGTATTTTTGAGGCTGTAGGTAAGATTTCACAAAGAATTTTTTAAGTTAATCCTTAGTTGCTTCTATTAACCTTTTACTGATTTTTTTTTCCAGTTGCCTAATACTTTTTTCAGCAACAGGTAAATCTTGTGGCATAGTACCTCCTAACTTTTCAATAGTTTGACGTAGTGAGTTTGGTTAGCTTTATTTTTCCCTTGGATATTTTCTCGACGAATTTTACCTTTAGCTTGAGTCGCTCTAAACAGATTGGCTGTGAGCTCTGTACTACCCCATATAATCCCTTTTTCCATCTCCGCAACCAACATCTAAAACATTGTCGCATTCATTCCAAGGAATTAAATCGATCGTTTCCATCGCAATGCGCCACTGCAATGTAGAATGATGGTGATAAGTTTGAGCATCTTCGATTCCATTTGCGCATAGCAAAAAAGGAATCAGAATAAAAAGTAGAAAGATAAATTTCATACGTGTCCATTTGAAAATTTTATATATAAAATCTTCCCTCTTTACATTGCTCTCAAGTCTTTTTTCTGCATTTATTTATGAAATCTATTGTTTCTTCTCGCCCTTCTATTTTCAACATTTTGTTTTTACTTGATGTGAAGCAAACTTTTGTTAAGATTCATCATACGAAACTTTTCTTGTCCTGCATAGTGGATCTGGCTTATCGCAAGAATATTTATTACCTCGTATGAGCAAGCTTGCGGCAAGCCATCTCGTCATTTTCTATGACCAAAGAGGAAGTGGTCTTCTGGAGGAGGGCTGGCCCCTCTCTCATTCAACTTGAGGTTTTTGTGAAAGATTTAGAAGCTATCCGCAAAGAATTTGGTTTTGACAAAGTAACCATTTTAGGACACTCATGGGGTGGATTTTTAGAAATGAAATATGCTCTTTCCCATCCTGAAGCAATTGATAAGCTTATCTTATTAAACTCTGTTCCCGTATCTCCTGATGAGTTTGCTTTGTTTTTTCAAGAACAGTCGCGTCGAATGGATCCTCACATGGAAAAGCTTAACGAAATCGAACATTCTGCAGAATTCATTGCCGGCGACACCAAACCTGTGTGGATTTCTTCAAAATCATTTTTAGCAATTATTGTGTGCTTCCCCAAAAGGTAGAGGACGTTGTTTCCCATCCTTTCGACATCCATCATGCACTTAAGAAATTGTTATGTAAAACACTCATTGTGCATGGTGACCAGGATCCTATTCCTGTATCAACAGCCGAAAACTTGCACAAAAGTATCGAACGCTCAACATTTGTGGTCATCGAAGAATGCGGACATTTTCCCTACGTCGAAAAACCTGAAGGATTATTTTAAATTTTAGATCGATTTCTCAAGTAAAAAATCCATCAATAGGCAAAACAATCACATCCATATGACCACGGATTTAGTGGTCGTTTCGGATGTGTATTCCCTAAAATACCATCTAAGCAATCTTTTTTGGTCTGACAGGCACAGTTTGCGTGTTTATCTGGATTAAAATATCCCCCATAATGGATGACTGGTGACCAACTTGGACTGACCGGTAGATTTTTGTTCTGATCCAAGCTTGCAAATTCGTCTGCTCCATAAACAGCCTTGCCTCCCAGAATGGTTAGAAGAGATGTTATCTCTTTAATCGATTCTTCCGGCACATTAAAATAATCATGGGATAAAACCGCAAGGTCCGCATATTTTCCAATCGAAAGAGATCCTTTCATCTCTTCTTCACGCGATAGTTTGGCGCTCCCTAAAGTATAGAGACGTAAAGCCTCTAAACGATCCAGCTTGTTTTCCGCTCCATAAAGAACGGTTCCTCCAACAGTTTTACCTGCAACCAACCAATAGAGAGAAACCCAGGGATTATAGCTTGCAACACGTGTTGCATCAGTCCCTGCTCCGATGGGAATATCCAAATC
The DNA here is from genome assembly GCF_050255895.1 of Parachlamydia sp. Classification (NCBI taxonomy): domain Bacteria; kingdom Pseudomonadati; phylum Chlamydiota; class Chlamydiia; order Parachlamydiales; family Parachlamydiaceae; genus Parachlamydia; species Parachlamydia sp. Next base: position 24,481 of record NZ_JBFWIR010000003.1, on the reverse strand, counting down.
GAGCATTTTTCGAATGGGTGGACTTCGTTTAGCAGCTTGTTCTCCATAACGCTGAATAAAGTACTCTCCTTGATATGCCATGCGATGCTGAATCGATATGCCCCCGTTCAAGGCTTTAATTCTTTGCAAATTTTCATCGGTCACGGTTTCAGCATGATCAAAAAACCAACACAAATCATTAAAAGGAATCTCTCGATTAACCTCTTCAAAAACACCTAGAGCTCGATTAATGGTTTCGTTATATGTGGCATGCAAGCGAAATGGCCATCGGTTTTCGACTAGGAAGCGGACAACTTTCTTGAGGTCACCTTCCATATTAGAAGGCATATCTGGCCTTGGATATAAAAAGTCTTCAAAATCAGCAGCAGAAAATACCAGCATTTCCCCTGCACCATTTTGACGATACATCCCATCCCCAGAATAAGGCTTCACCATCTTTGACCACTTTTGAAAATCCTCCAATTCCCTACCTGGTTTTTGTGTAAACAAATTATAGGCAATCCGAATCGTTTGCTGACCGTTTTTGTGCAAATCCTCAATAACTTGGTAATCATCGGGGTAGTTTTGAAATCCACCACCTGCATCAATACAGCTTGTTAATCCAAAACGATTGAGTTCGCGCATAAAATGACGCGTCGAATTGATTTGGTCTACCAAGGGCAGTTTTGGGCCTTTAGCGAGAGTCGAGTAGAGAATCATCGCATTGGGTTCGGCAATTAGTAATCCTGTCGGATTTCCATTCTTATCTCTTTCAACACTTCCTCCAATAGGATTCGGCGTGTCTTTGTTATATTGAACAGCTCGCAAAGCAGCCGCATTTAACAAAGCGCTCCCATATAAGTGAAGAATAAAGACTGGTGTTTCGGGAGCGATTGCATTAATTTCTTGCAACGTTGGCATTCTTTTTTCGGCAAATTGAAATTCAGACCACCCTCCAATGACACGAACCCATTGAGGGGGTGGCGTACGCAATACCTGTTCTTTTAACATCTCAAGAGCTAAAGCAAGCGAAGGCACTCCGTCCCACCTTAATTCCATGTTGTAACTCAGTCCTCCACGAATCAAATGCAAATGGGAGTCATTCAAACCTGGAATGACTCTTTTTTTATTTAAATTGATCACTTGAGTCTGATCGCTGGCAAGTTTTTTGACTTCGTCATCCGCCCCTAATGCTGCCACCAATCCATCTCTAATCCCTATCGCGGTCACTTCAGGTTTTTGTTTATCGAGTGTTGTGATTTTCCCATTAAATAAAATTAAATCTAGCTTAAGTTCATCCATAAAATTTTCTCTTGAATGTTAATTTAATCCATGTTGTAACCTAAAAATAAATTGAAAAAAAGCAAATTAACCACTTCTTTAAAACGATTATCTAAACAGCTTAATCTCATAAAGAAGACTTAATCAGGGGATTTTTATGGTCCTAATCAGACAAAAATTTTTAGAAAATTTAACTAAATTGGTGTACTTCTTTTTCATTGCATGCATTTCTGCAACGACTATGCCTCAAACTTTACCAAAAGTCGGCACACAAGAAATTGTGGGAAAGGTTAACAATGTAAGCATAGAAGCCTTAGTTCAAAGCCCTTCTGCACAAGAAACCCCTTTACAAATTGTGTGTGTATTTGAATACTCGGAAGGAGATATTTTTACATCGCCCCCAGCATTACCAAAAGAACTAAACGGTTTATTGCATGTCGATGCCGCTTTGCATGGCTTGATCACAGAATTACGCAAAACAAACAAATTCGAGGGTAAGGATCTTGAGACTCTTTTGATCACACCTCCCCCTAATACAATTCCCGCAAAAAAACTTTTACTTATTGGATTGGGAAATCGAAATGCATTCAAGGAAGAAAAAATGCGTATGATCGGTGTGACAGGTATGCGAGAGGCCTTAAGACTCGGAGTTTCTAGTTATACCCACGCAAGCGATGTCAAAGATGGGGGCGTTGACTCTATAACTGGAGCCGTAACAGGTTATGTCACACAAGGTGCCCTAGAAGCTTACAAAACGCAACAGTTTTTGAAGGGTCAAAATGCGAGTGAGAATTTAACCGTCAACAAAGTGACGATTCTGACAGGTCCTGCCTTTTTTGAAGATTCTATTGTGGGAATAAAAAAAGCGATTGAGAATTTTAATCCATGATCTTAAAGAGTGCTACATATAGGATGCAGCACTCTTTATAAGGCTATTTCTTAGAGCCGCCTTCGGAAGCATGTTCTCCTAGTGCCCATTTTGAAAAAGTCACTTGGAAACCGTAGGGTGAATGCGCTTTCAAAATTTCCATTACCCCATTATATGTTTCTGAGCGCGCCCAATCTTGCTGCAATTCAAACAAAAACTGCAGCGAAGTAATGGGGACGGCGCCGGCTTGAATCATTCTTTGGATACTGCGTTCGTGTGCCTCTAAAGTCACATCTCCGCAAGCATCTGCCACAAAATACACTTCATATCCAGCTTTCAGCAAATCCATTGTCGGAAATAATACACATGCTTCAGTCCACAATCCTGCTAGAATAATTTTTTTCCGTTTCGTTGCTTCAACAGCTTTTCTGAAATCTGCATCAAGCCATGCATTGATCGATGTTCGATCGATCACTTTATGGTCGCTTAGAGCGGTTGTCAAAGCTTCGTCTACGGGTCCGCTAAAAGAATCTTTGGCAACAGATGTTAAAATGGAGGGGACTTTAAACAATTTTGCTGATTTAGCCAATATCACTGCATTTTCCATAATGGTAATCCGATCGTGACTTTGTACACCAAAATACATCGCGGGTTGATAGTCGACTAAAGCAATCGCACAATTTTGTGGGGTTAATAAATCATTATAATGGCTCATAGGTTTCCTTTGTTAAATTTGCATGATTTTCAAACCCAAACTTACGAACTTGCCCGTTTTAGTCAATTCATATTTTTAAACCTTCGACCATCAAAAAGCTTTTTTTGAATGAAAATTTCGGTGGAAGTTTTGTTCATAACCCCACCTAATTTTGTCAGCTCCTTTGTTTGCTTCTGAACAAAAGTCCCACCTCTGAACAAAACCGAGTAGTTATCAACGTTTTCCGAACAACTTATAAACAGACTGATTTCTCTCTGTTATTTACCCTTTTGCAAACATTTCCACAGGGATAGAGGAAGAAGAAACAAGAGATATATCTATATATCTTCTTCAAAAGAGACTATGGAAAATTCGGGTTTTCAAAAACACACGATTTTTTCAAGGACCCATTTTCTGAAAATGCAAAAAGCATGAAATGTTGTTCATAAGTCCCCTTTTTTCGGTTGATTCTTGTGAATGCATTTTTGTGCATAATTAATTTCTGTCGATAAGCCGCCTTTTTTCTTCCATCTACTGACAAAAAACGAACAATCTAAAACAGGGTAAATAACGAGATAAGATGTCCTTCGTTATGAACATTTCCACAGCAAAAGAAGAAGTAGAAACATGCTTTATATAAGATATATTCAATAAAGAAAGCTGTTGAAAATATTGTCAGTACCTCGTAGTTTAAATGGTTTTAGAGAAATAATCAGGACTCGCAATGGATTTCCTTTTGCCTTCTTATTTCTTCGATTTAGACACGTACACACATAAAGACCTATTTGAACCAAACGCACATGTTTGGACTGCCTTAAATCGATTAGAAAGTTATTTAGAAAAAATGTCGTTCCAAAAACAGGAGGCAATTGTCTCTCCTTCTGCTTACCTTGTGAATCCAGATCAAATTCATTTAGGCAAAGGAACAGTTGTGGAACCAGGTGCCTATATTCAAGGTCCCTGCTGGATTGGAGATCGTTGTGTTGTTCGACATGGGGCTTACATAAGGGGATTTGTTGTAACAGGGAATGATTGTGTCATTGGACACGATACAGAAATCATCCGCAGCATTTTGCTTGATCATGCGCATGCAGCGCATTTTGCTTATCTAGGGCAGTCTATCCTTGGGAACCATGTTAATTTGGGCGCTGGGACCAAATGTGCGAATCTGAAGCTGGATAATCGACCTGTATCGATTGTTGTGGAACATCAAAAATATCAAACAGGTTTAAGAAAGCTGGGTGCAATCATTGGTGATTCATCCCAAATTGGCTGTAATGTTGTGACTAATCCAGGAACTTTACTTGGGAAAAATGTCTTATGCTATCCTACGCTTAATTGTGGGGGATTTATTCCGTCTTTCCACATTATAAAATCGAGGGCTCAAACGATGACGATACCGATTCAAAGAGGTCAAAATGGTTAAATCAGTTCCAAAAGTACAAGAAAATACATTTGCGTATTCGCCCAAGTTTTCCCGGTCTTGGCATGAAAAAAAGGTTTATCAAAATCGACAAATTCTTGTTACTTCTGCAATTACAACGGTGATTTTGGGATTTTTGGCTACTTTAACCGGCATTCTTGGACTCCCACCCCAAACGGTGAGTTTAGGAACATGTACAAGTATGATGGGTGTTGCGACAGCTGTAGCGTTGCGATCTTTGCGAAAGCGTACCCAAATTATGAGGAAACAAAAACACATCTATAAGCATTTACAAACCTTCGAAGCGCAATTAAATGATGGAAAATGCAAGTCGATAGTTCAAGGTATTCAAAGATTTGTTTCCACGCATCCTCTCTCTATTGCTTATATGCGAGACTATCAAAAATTCCGCGATTCGTTAATTGAAGTTACGACGGAATTTTCTGAAGATCCCGTACAATCTAAGGAATGGAAAAAAATAATCGGGCATTTACATAAGCTTCCTTTTTATCTAGCTGATGGAAGAGTGATTGCTTTGGATTTGAAGCGGGAAAAATCCATTTTAAAAGGAAAAGACCCTTTTTCAGGAACTCTAGAAATAAAATCTTTAACTTCTAAGCCTTCTAGGAGTGATTTAAAAGCTATTCAGTCGATTTTCAAACAGAGCGCCATTCAACCTGAATTTTCTAAGAAGCGAGCTTCCATTAAAAAAGAGCTTCAAAAACCTGACATGATCGTGAAGGTCGTGCGTGAAAAAAACACCGTCGCTGGGTTGATTTGGCTAAAGAAAAAACCTGGGGCTTTGTCTATTAAGCATTGTATAAGTGCTGGGGATCAACCTTCTTTTAGAAAAATCGAAGAAGAATTGGTAAATGCTGTTTTAGCAGAATCCCCAACTGATCGATTAAAAGTTTGTGCACTTCAGGGGGATTCGGTTTCTCAAGAGATGTTTAAAAACTTAGGGTTTGCATACGCGGGCGTTAAATCTGGTCTTCATGGGTTGTTAGAGGATGGAATGATTCGGATGACTCGGGAAAATAATTTATAGTCTTTCTGTTTCTAAAATTTACGATGTAAAATAAAGATAAATTCTTTATCATTTTTTTGTTAATGACATCAACATGTTCTTAGACATAAAGAGTTTCTAGTGAACCCATTTTCTATTCTTTTATCTTATCAGGCCCAAGTTGAAGCAAAGATTGAGCAAAGTATTGCGGCCTTAGGTGCTAAAAGCAAAGTCAGAGATGCTTGTGAATATGCGCTTCGCAATGGCGGAAAACGTTTTAGGCCCGCGCTTGTTTTAATGGTTGCAAAAACATTGGGTAAACAAGCAGATGCTTCCGAAGCGGCTTTAGCGGTGGAATTTTTTCATACGGCCTCGCTCATTGCGGATGACCTACCTTGTATGGATAATGATGATGAAAGAAGAAATATGCCTTCCCTCCATAAAGTTTTTGGAGAAGACATAGCTTTATTAGCCAGCTATGCGTTAATCGCTGAGGGCTACCGTTATTTGGCTCAAAATAGTGAAACTCTCAAGCAGCAGCAGGTTTCTTTTTCCGATCGGTGTGATCATCTTTGTGTTTTAGCTATTCAAAACGTCTCTTATAACACAGGGCTTTTTGGGGCCACAGGTGGACAATTTTTAGATATTCATGAGTCTAACCTCTCTTTATCTGCATTACGCGATATCTTGCACAAAAAAACGGTCTCATTGTTTGAAATTTCATTTGTGCTGGGGTGGTTATTTGGTGGTGGAGAGCTAGAAAAATTACCTTTGGTGAAAAAAGCCGCTTCGCATTTTGGAATGGCTTTTCAAATTGCTGATGATTTGAGTGATATGCAACAAGACTTAAAGAATGGACGAAAAGCCAACATGGGATTGTTAATGGGAGTGGAGGAAACAGTTAAGATGTTCCACAAGGAAACAGTTTCTTTTCTGACTGTTTTACAAGAACTTGATATTCAAGGGCAGGAACTTGAAGCTTTAATCAAGACACTCATACAGAAAACTGAAGAGTGTCTTGCTGTGCAGGGCTAATATTAGACTTCAACAAGCTCTTTTTCGTCAGCATCAACATGTGCAGCAGACTTGAGTGATGTTGTAGCCAGTCCATCTTTACATTTTTGCATGATAAGCTGCTCAATTTCATCCAATAGCTTTGGATTCGTTTTTAGCTCATCGCGGACAGCTTCTCGCCCTTGTCCCAATCTCTGCCCCTGATAGCTAAACCAAGCGCCTTTTTTATCGATAATCTGGTACTCTGTTCCTAAATCGATAACAGCTCCTGTTCTAGAAATTCCTTCGTTAAAGAGAATGTCAAATTCAGCTGAGCGGAAAGGTGGCGCAACTTTATTTTTGACAACTTTCACTTTGACTCTATTTCCAACTTCAGAGTTGTCAGGACCTTTAATACCAGCGGTACGGCGAATATCTAGGCGAATAGAGGAGTAGAACTTTAACGCACGCCCACCCGTTGTTGTCTCGGGGTTTCCAAACATGACACCAATTTTTTCACGAATTTGGTTAATGAAAATGGCGCAGGTATTGCTTTTAGCAAGTGTTGCAGCGAGTTTTCTTAAAGCTTGAGACATCATACGAGCCTGCAAACCGATAAAGCTATCGCCGATTTCGCCTTCTAGCTCACTTTTTGGAACAAGCGCTGCAACGGAGTCAATTACAATCACATCCACTGCATTTGAACGTGCAAGTGTTTCTGCGATGTTAAGCGCTTCTTCACCACTATCGGGCTGTGAAATGAGAAGTTCATCCACATTTACCCCAATTTTTGCAGCATAGGAAGGATCAAGCGCATGCTCTGCGTCGATATACGCAGCAAGTCCGCCTGCTTTTTGGGCATTTGCCACAATGTGAGTGGCCAAAGTTGATTTTCCGGAAGATTCGGGACCGAAGATTTCAATAATACGGCCGCGAGGTATCCCGCCGATGCCAAGCGCAACGTCTAAAGTTAAAGCGCCTGTTTTGATGACGCTAATTTCGCGCATGGAAGAGTGACTTCCAAGCGACATAATCGCTCCATCTCCAAATTGTTTTTTAATATGACTGACCGCTAGGTCAAGAGCCTTTTTTCTTTCTGCTTCACTAGGTTGAGCCATGATAACCCCTCATTTTTCTAATTGATGATTCCCTTAGTTCAGCAGTAGAATACCCGAACCGGCAACTCTTGTCAGGTAAAAAAACAATTAAAAATATCGATATGGGACATAAAAAGAAGGATTTGTTTATAAAGGCCTGCAAAAAATTTAAGTACTCTATGAAGAGGGTTCTTTAGGTGTAGCAATGAACCTTTTTAGATATTAATTATTTTGCTTATAGATTGTTATGTTTTGTATAGGTGTGATAAAATTTTGAAGATGTAAAGGAGCGCAATGGACTGAATTTGTTCTATGGTTGTAATCAAAGCTATATCAACTAATCTCTCCACTTTTCTAAAGAAAGAGTCAATAATAATTAATTAAAGGTTTTTATATGCCTATTTCATCCATAAACCATTTAAACCGAGGGGAGCATCGAAAAGCTTGGGATCCTAAACCTTCTCACGAACGACCTGGAAGGCAAGAAGCTCATCATTGCATCTCCATAAGAGATAGAATACGCTCGATCATCCTAGAAATGCGTGGTAAAACTTGGGGAACGAGAGAATTTCTTTCTGTTTCTAATGAGTTATTTACGCTTCTTACAAATCCTCTTTTGTTAGCGGGTTTATATGAGGAGGATATCCAACATCATGTAGAGGCTCGGGTAGCTACAATATGGGGGCAATTCAACGTCGCTTATGATGAGGGTGGGGAATTTGCTGTTAATGAGAAAATAAGACAATTTTTTGTTTCTCCATCTTTGAAAATTGTTTCAGAAGATGGAGACGCTGCTGAAGTGAAATATCAAGCAGCCCATTCAAGTACATTGCCTGTTTTAAAAGTTCGTAGAAGAGAAGATGGAGCCCCGTACTTCGAAGTTTTAAAAGGTTCTCACTTGGATAACCTCAACAACTCAACTATGGGATTGCCTGATTTTGTCAATCAGGTTGATACATTGATAGATGGTACAAATACAAAGGGTTTGCGAAGTGATGCTATTGCTTTAGTTAATGCCGTTGCTCAAAGGATCATAAGTCCTGTTGAGGCAATGCAAAATTACCTTGATTGCTTTGCTGGACAATTAGTGAGTCGACCAAAAGTCAGCCGCAGCATGACTCCGGAGAAAGCAAAGGTCGTTAGGATTTATCAAGAGAAAGTCCAACAGATGAGGGCTCTTGCAAATGTTCCTTTTGACATACAAGCTAAGCATCCTTTTTTTGATGATCTTTTAAGCGTCAATCTTCAGAAAGATCATCCACAAGATATTCCTTTTATAAGAAGTATTTTGTTTGAGCTAAAGCCTGAAATTATTCATGAAGCATGGATTGTTGAAAGCAACATTCAAGAAAAGATTGAGGAAATTTCTCATGGACATGAGGATGCAAACTTTGTTCGGCACTGCCTTATCTATCTCGCCAATGAAAAAGATGAGTTTTTAAAAAGAAGTTTAGAGAAACTATTTTGCGTGAGTTTATCTGCTATGGCAGACAGCGAAGCATGGATAAACGCAATAGAAAACGAACTTGAGGCAAACGAGGAATTGTACGAAAATATTTTAGGAAAAATCCAAAAAGAGATTGAGTATTTTAAATTAGAAGAAGAGCAATACCGACTTAGATTGATAGACAGGCTTCGTGGAGAACTATGCAGGATGTCTTTAGATCAGTTGATGGATGAAGTTGGTTTGGCAATTGAACGAAGAATCGAACAAGAAAAAAGTTGTTGGCAGCCAAATGATGAAGTGATTCGATCCCTTGAGAGATTATTTGTGTATTTTTCTATGAAAGATCCTTTAGCTCTTGAGGTTATTGCTGATGCTTTAGAGGTTAGTTCGGATCATTTTAAAAATTCTTTTTTTGCTTCAGATGAATAGCGTTGAAAGGCGACTTTGTCGCCTTAAGTTTGCATAGATAAGTTAAGTAACTCTTGACTTAAAGCATGATGTAGCATTCCATTAGTGGCTAAGATTTTCCCCGATTGGAGATCAAAGGGGGTTTCATTGTAGGCCGATATTTTTCCACCTGCTTCTTGAACGAGTAAGGCACCAGCCGCCATGTCCCAGGGCTTAAGCCCACGTTCCCAGTATCCATCAAAACGACCAGCAGCGACAAAGGCTAGGTCCAATGAAGCGGCCCCAAAACGACGCACGCCATGTGTTAAATTGGTTAAATGGCAAAATTCTGGATAATTGGTATCAGTGGTTGTGCGCCGATCATAGGCAAAACCTGTGGCTAAAAGGCTTTTGTCAAGAGCTCTGGTTTGAGAAACGGTGATTTTTTCTCCGTTTAATGTGGCTCCCATCCCTTTAATAGCTTGGAATAATTCTTGATAAAAAGGATTAAAAACCACACCTACAACGACCTTATTTTGATAAAGTAGGGCGATAGAGATAGCCACCATGGGATTTTGATGGGCATAATTGACTGTGCCATCCAATGGATCAATGACCCACAGAAAATCAGAAGAGGAAGAAAGGTGTTTTTCAGAGGATTCTTCAGCAAGAATGGCGTGATCGGGATAAGCTTCGGTGATCATTTGTAAAATGATTTTTTCTGATTCCTTGTCCGCCTCTGTAACTAAATCACCAGCTGTACTTTTATCCTCGATCTGTTTGACATTTTTCCAGTACTTTTTTAAGATTTTACCCCCGCTAGTAGCAGCCGATGTCGCTGTTTTTAGGTAGGCCTGTAATAGAGTTAAGTTAGGGAGTTTCATCTTTGACACCGAAGTTAAATTATGCGATAATTATCTGTTTCTAAAACAGTTATTGGTTTATACTAACCAGCTTAATTAATTTCACTTAGTTATAAGTTTGAGCGGGAATTTGTTATTTTCATAAGTTTACCTTTGGATCTTAATCGTTTGCAAAAGTCGTCAATCTGGAATGAGCAAAAAGCTTGACGATTTAAGGTCCCAATGGTTATGAATGAGCCTGATTTTGCATGACTTCGGCAGGCAAAAAGAACAATGTCATTCATATAGTGATTATTTTAAAGTAATCATCTTTGCCGGCCAAGAGAAGCGGAATCGAAACAGAAAAGCAGGATCATGATTTCTTGCGCATGGATCGGTTCTCTTTTCTTTTTAAGAAGCGATATTAACGTTGCTAGCTCTTAAAATAGGGCGTCTTAGTCTTATAAGAGAAAATTCTTTTTTTGCAACGGAAAATATTTGAATTGCAACAAGATTAAATAGTTTGATTGATCATGGGAGTGAGTAATGTCTGATACATCACCGGGGACTTTATGCCCCTCTGAATTTGCAAGCGAGTCCAAGAACTTGTGGGTAGTTAAACGCAATGGTTCTTCCGTGTCGTTTGATGGAGAAAGAATTCGTTTGGCGATTACAAAGGCATTTCGTGCTGAGCTGCTTTTGGGAGCTGACCAAGCTTTACCTGAGGAAATCCAAAAGGTGACGAATGGAATCACGTCCGCTGTCATTTCATCTATCCTTTCTTTAACAAGAGACGAACCCGTCCCTATCGAAAAGATCCAAGATCTTGTCGAAAAAGAATTAATGCAAGAAGGATATCATCAGGTTGCACGTGGGTATATTTTATACAGAGAAGAAAGAAAAAGAGCGCGAGCATTTAAAGAAACGGCGATACCCGCTAACGAACAGGTAAAATCTACTTTGTACGTGACGTATCCTGATGGAACAAAATCCCCATTAAACACACAAAAAATGCAATCCAAAATGGAGCATGCTTGCGCCGACTTTAAAGAGTTGTGCAATCCGCAAGAATTGATTGAAGAAATGCTTAAGCATCTTTATGATGGTGTGCTTTTTAAAGAATTGAATGAATCCGCAATCTTTTCTGCACGTTCAAAAATTGAAAAAGAACCCGCATACAACTATGTAGCTGCACGTTTACTTCTTCAAGATATTTACAATGAAGTTTTTGAGCAAGAATGCCACCCTTCAGAAGTTGCTAACTTGCACGTATCCCATTTTGAGCAATATATCAGAAAAGGGGTAATGGCTAAGCGTTTAACACCTGAATTATTTGGATATGACTTAGAGAAGTTGGCCCAAAACTTAGATTCTTCGCGCGATAAGCTATTTACTTACATTGGTGTTCAAACACTCTATGACCGTTATCTGATCCATGTTAAAAATGATCGCATCGAAACACCGCAATACTTTTGGATGCGTGTTGCGATGGGTCTCGCTTTAAATGAAAAGGAAAACCGAGAAGAGCGAGCCATTGAGTTTTATAACGTCTTATCTCAGTTCCATTTTATTTCTTCTACACCGACCCTGTTCAATTCTGGATCTTTGCATCCTCAATTGAGCTCTTGCTACCTTTCTACAGTGCAAGATGATTTGGTTAACATCTTTAAAGTGATTGCTGACAATGCGAGTTTATCCAAGTGGTCAGGAGGAATTGGTAACGATTGGACAAATATCCGTGCAACAGGTGCTACAATTCATGGAACGAATGGATTAACACAGGGTGTTGTGCCCTTCTTGAAAGTTGCTAATGATACAGCTGTAGCGGTAAACCAGGGTGGAAAGCGAAAGGGAGCTGTTTGTGCTTATCTAGAAACTTGGCACTTGGACATCGAAGACTTTGTGGAATTGCGTAAAAATACAGGAGACGAACGTCGCCGTACGCATGACATGAACACCGCGAACTGGATTCCAGATCTTTTCATGAAAAGAGTTAGAGAGCAAAGCGTCTGGACTCTGTTCAATCCATCAGATACACCAGATTTACATGATTTGTATGGCATCGAATTTGAAAAGAGATATTGTGAATACGAAAGACTTGCGCAAGAAGGCAAAATCAAGTTATTTAAAGTAATTCCAGCCATGGATCTTTGGAGAAAAATGATCACCATGCTCTTTGAAACAGGGCACCCATGGATGACATTTAAAGATCCTTCCAATATTCGATCACCACAATCCCACGCTGGTGTTGTGCATAGTTCGAACTTGTGCACGGAAATTTTGCTTAATACATCTGAAAATGAAACCGCTGTTTGCAACCTAGGTTCGATTAACCTTGCTGCACATATTAAAGGCGACTTCTTAGATGAGCAGTTTTTAGCAAAAACAATCCGAACGGCTATGCGTATGCTAGATAATGTGATTGACATTAACTACTATCCAACAAAAGAAGCGCGTGAGTCTAACTTGCGACACCGTCCAGTTGGACTTGGTTTAATGGGTTTCCAAGATGCCTTGTATCATTTCAGAATTGCTTATGACAGCCAAGAAGCTGTAGAATTTGCAGATGCAAGCATGGAAATGATTTCCTATCATGCTATTCTAGCTTCTACAGAGTTGGCTAAGGAAAGAGGTGTTTACTCTTCTTATAGAGGATCCAAGTGGAGCCAGGGCATTCTTCCAATCGACAGCATTGCGCTTTTAGATAATGAAAGAAAGGGTTATCTTCATATGGATAGAACCTCGAAAAAAGATTGGAGCGTGGTTAGAAAAGAGATTCAGAAACATGGGATGCGTAATTGCAATACTATGGCGATTGCTCCAACAGCGACGATTGCACATATTTCAGGGCTTAGTCAATCAATTGAACCGACATTCTCTCTACTGTATGTCAAATCTAACCTTTCAGGTGAATTTGCGGTGTTAAATGAATGGTTAGTCAAAGACCTAAAAGAAAGAGATCTTTGGAACCAGGATATGTTAGATGAGCTCAAATATTATGATGGATCTGTTCAAGAAATTGAACAATTCCCTGAAGATTTGAAGGGCTTGTACAAAACAGCTTTCGAAATTGAACCCAAGTGGTTAATTGAATGTGCTAGCCGCAGACAAAAGTGGATCGATATGGGACAATCTTTAAACCTATATGTAAACGCACCTGATGGTAGAAAGCTGAGTGACATGTATTTATTAGCATGGGAAAAAGGATTAAAAACGACCTATTACCTACGATCAAAAGCTGCAACCCAAGTTGAAAAATCGACTTTAGATATCAACAAAAAAGGGATTCAGCCACGCTGGATGAAAAGTCGTTCCGCATCGGGATCAATCCGTGTTGAACGTGATAGCTCTATTCCAAAAAGTTGCAGTTTATCTGGCGATGAATGTGAAAGCTGTCAGTAAGGAAAAGATGAAAATATTTAAATTAGTAATTGGAGGAAGGAATCATGTCGAGTTGTCTTATTCCTGAGGAAGCGGAAGCAGCCGCACAACAAAAGCGCATTTTAAATTGCAAGCAAGTTGATGTGAATCAACTGATGCCTTTAAAATATCATTGGGCTTGGGAACATTATTTGAATGGGTGTCATAACAACTGGATGCCTTCAGAAGTTCCGATGCAGAAAGATATCGAATTATGGAAATCAAATCGTTTAAGCAACGACGAAAGACTTGTGATTATGCGCAACCTTGGCTTTTTCAGCACAGCTGAAAGCTTGGTGGGAAACAACATTGTTTTGGCTATTTTTAAGCACTTAACAAATGCTGAAGCGCGTCAGTATTTGCTAAGACAAGCTTTTGAAGAAGCTGTACATACGCATACTTTTCATTACATCGTGGAATCTCTTTCTCTTGATCAAAGAGAAGTTTTTGACATGTATAATGCTGTAAACTCCATTCATGCAAAAGATGCGTTTGAGATGAAGCTTACAGAAGAAGTTATGCAGGAAGGGTTCACGACAGATACTCCAGAAGGGGTTCAAACGTTTTTGAAGAACTTGATTGGATTTTACATCATTATGGAAGGAATCTTCTTCTATAGTGGATTTGTGATGATCCTCTCTTTCCATCGTAAAAATATTATGACGGGAATTGGCGAACAATTTCAGTACATTTTAAGGGACGAAAGTATCCACCTCAACTTCGGAATCGATTTGATTAATACAATCAAAGAAGAAAATCCAGAAGTGTGGACACCTGAGTTTAAAGATCAAATCATAGACATGGTAAAAGAAGCTGTTGAGCTTGAAATTCAGTATGCGGCTGATTGCTTGCCAAATGGAATTTTGGGTTTAAATGCGGCTCTTTTCCGCGACTATGTCGGTTATATTGCGGACCGACGATTAGAAAGAATTGGTTTAAAGCCTCAATATAATACAGCGAATCCATTCCCTTGGATGAGTGAAGTCATGGACTTAGACAAAGAGAAAAACTTCTTTGAAACACGTGTGACTCAATACCAAAGCGGCGCAGCCCTCGTTTGGTAATCTTCCAATAAAAGCCTAGAAGAACTTCCTCTCTTCTAGGCTTTTTATTTCTTAATCAAATTTATGAAATCCTTCCCATCTAAAATAGTCCTCCTTGGCTAGGAGCAGAAAAATCTCTCGAGTGAACCACGAATTTGGCTTTTTCCCATCAGATTTGATGAGTGTCTTATTTTTTGAAATTTTTATTTCTAAATCTTTTGAGTATGGAGTCGAGATAATTTATTCAATCTGCATGTGGAGTTCGATTTTTCAGATAAACGAATGGTCGGTTCAAGGCCATTAACTCCACTAATTTAATGTGGTTGGTTGATCTTGGTATGGACGCCAGACTAATCCAAGTGGCGGGTTCGATATATGAACGTTTAGTCTATCCCTTGGTGAGTTGCTATATGCATTAACCCCGCTTTTCTCCAAAAGATTTGAGTCGTGCGTGACCCTCTTGACTCCTAAGATGGATTGTTCCTTTATAGAGAGTTTCCCCGTTGACGAACTTCCAAAAAACAGATTCATCGGAAAATGTCAGCGATTGATTTTCATCAAGAGATTGCAAGTGGGAAGCCTATACGTGGCAGGCCTGCGCGCATTAAAACA
The DNA here is from genome assembly GCF_050255895.1 of Parachlamydia sp. NCBI lineage: Bacteria > Pseudomonadati > Chlamydiota > Chlamydiia > Parachlamydiales > Parachlamydiaceae > Parachlamydia > Parachlamydia sp. The sequence goes on along the minus strand of NZ_JBFWIR010000003.1, from coordinate 9,389 downwards.
TTTATTGCTATTCAAAAAAAAGTAAACTTGTGCTCTCAACCGCGAGCGCTATGAGAGAAAAGAAGAGAAATTTTAATCTATGAACAATTGATTTGTTGAGTTAAGTTATTTTTAATTTCGATTAATTTTACTCAATCAATACAAAATGTGCGTTTTATTTAAAAAATACTACTTTTGCGATCTTCCGTCAATTTTTCCAAATGTTGCCTTGGAGACTTAACATAATAAATCAGCCCAACTTGATGGATATAAATCGCTAAAGTTTTTCTTTGAATAAGGAAAGAAAAACATTATTTGACAAAATAAAAAAAACATTTTAGCTTCCGATCAAACCTACAAGGAGGATTTTATGGATATCGTGAGTCTCATTATAAGTTTATTGAGCGGTGTTGCTGGAGGAAATCTTGCTGGTGCTGCAATGAAAGAAAAAGATCTAGGTGGATTAGGCAACACAATTGTTGGCTTAATCGGAGGTGGTGCAGGTGGGTCTCTTCTCCAAATGTTAGAGACATTGCATAAAAGTGGTGTAACGGATGCAATTGGACATGCTGCAGGCTCTGGCTTAGATATCGGTTCTATCCTTGCCAATATCGGAAGTAGCGGTATCGGCGGAGCTGTTTTAACTGCTGTTGTTGCTTTAATTAAAAGTGCGCTGAGCAAATCATAAGCGACCGAAAGAGTTTCTCTTTCCTTGGAACCCATGCAAGTGTTTGGATGGGTTTTTTTATTTTAGAAAGCTGACAATTGCTTTCGCAGCTTCTCCGTTCCCATATAATGAAACATTCCAATCAGGATTCATGGAGCTGTGAGCATCATATTGCTCTTCAATAGCGCGGGCTTGAATCGGAACTAAGCGATTAAAACCGTAATCAACAAGCTCAACCCACTCCGTTTCTTCTCTTAAGGTTAAGCAGGGGACCTTAAAGAAATAGGCTTCTTTTTGTACGCCACCCGAATCCGTCAAAATCAACCTAGCGTGATTTTCAAGTTGCGTCATATCGAGATAGCCCACTGGATCAACTAACGTCACATGCTGTTTAATGGAGTCCAATAAAGCGAGTTTTTGAAGTGCTTGTTGCGTCCGAGGATGGAGGGGAACCACGACAGACGTACGACGCCCAATGGCAGATAACCCCAAAAATATCTCTCTCAGACGATCTGGGTCATCTGTATTTTCGGCACGGTGAATTGTGGCTAATACGAACTGTTTAGACTGGAGGTTGAGGCGATTAAGAATGGTGCTTGTTTGATGGGACTTTTCTAAATAGAAAAGGGCAGTATCATACATCACATCGCCTGCTTGAATAATTTTTTTTTCCGAAACACCTTCACGTTTAAGTTGTTGCGTTGCATAGGTTGTCGGAGTGAAAAGCAAATTCGAACAATGATCTGTCAAAATGCGATTAATTTCTTCTGGCATTTTGCGATTGAAAGAGCGGAGCCCTGCTTCAACATGTGCAACAGGAATGTGTAGCTTAACTGCTGCTAAGGCTCCCGCTAGGGTTGAATTTGTGTCGCCAAATACGAGTACCCAATCCGGTTTTTCTTGCAGCAAAATTTCTTCAATTTTTTCAAGCATACGACCCGTCATAGCTCCTTGAGAACACCCTCCTACCCCAAGTTGGTAAGTGGGGGCAGGAATGCCCATTTCAGAAAAGAAAACATCCGACATATTGCGGTCATAATGTTGTCCCGTATGAATAAGAATTTCCTGAATATGATCGTGTTCCGAAATGGCACGACTTAAAGCTGCAGCTTTGATGAATTGAGGGCGCGCCCCAATAATTGTGGCAATTTTCATGAAAAAATTCCTTAGAATGCTTCTTGAAGAAGGTTTTCGGATGCTACTTGGGAAATATCTACTGGTACAATTCGATTCCCTTTTAATTGATAACGTTCTCCTGTGACAGGACAGGATGCTTCAAGTATTTCATCTTCAGGAATAGAAACTGGCAAATCGAGTTTTTCTCCATGGCGGCTCATCCAACCAATCTGACGGCCAGGATTTCCTACGATAAGAGCATATGGAGGAATATCTTTTGTAATCACAGCGCCGGATCCAATAAAACAATATTCGCCAAGCTCAACACCACAAACAATGGTTGCATTGGCACCGATTGTAGCTCCCTTACGAACGAACGTTTTTTGATATTCGCCGCGTCTATTGACTGCACTGCGGGGATTAATCACGTTTGTGAAAACCATGCTAGGACCTAGAAAAACGTGGTCCTCGCAAATGACGCCCGTATAAACACTGACGTTGTTTTGAACTTTGACATTTTTCCCTAGCACAACAGAGGGGCTAATCACCACATTTTGACCAATATTGCATGCTTGGCCGACTTTTGCTCCATCCATGATGTGGCTGAAATGCCAAATTTTAGTGCCCACTTCAATTTCTGCTTGAGGACCAATTATAGCCGTGGGGTGGGCATAATATTGAGGAGAGGTTTGCTCTACAGAAGATTTAATGGACGGATTTTTTTCCGCTCCATCCTCATTTAAGCTAGCTTGAGCAGCTTGTAAAACCTTCAGCACTTGTAAGCCTTCTTTACCATCAGTTCGGGGGGCAATCCGCTCTTGGCAGCATTTAATGAAGTGAAGGCATTCCTCTCTGAGAGGCTCAGCTTGAGGAACAACGACTTTTTCGGCCTCATTTTTGTTTGCCAAGGGAATATTTCCATCTGTCCAAGTTACGTGATTTCGATAAAGCACAAGCTTTTCATCCCACGGTTTTGTGTCGTCGAAAACCGCCATTCCAGTCGATCCAATCACCACAAGTTTTTGCTCTTTAAAAGGGTGCAACCAGCTGACATAAATATGAGCGCGCACATCATTGGCAAAGCGAAGAGTTGTCATGGTCGTATCGGCAACACCTTTAGAAAGGTAGTCAGCACCAGTACAACGCACTTGATGAGGAAGGTTGTGTCCTACTAAAGACAGAATGACGGAAATGTCATGTGGAGCAAAGCTCCACAGCGCATTTTCTTCTGTGCGAATGCTGCCGAGATTTAAACGGTTTGAAACGATATAGTGTAATTTTCCTAGCTCTCCTCGTCCCAAAAGCTCTTGCAAAGCTTTGATGCAAGGATGGTATTGCAAAAGGTGTCCTACCATGAGGATACAGCCTTTTTCTTCAGCTAAATGGATGAGCTCTTCCCCTTCTCGGCTATCTAAACACAAAGGTTTTTCGACATAAACATCTTTTCCAGCAAGAAGAGCCTTTTTTGCAAGAGCATAATGAGCAATAGCTGGTGCAGCAATGACCACAGATTGAATGTGTGAATTGTTCAGAACTTCATCATAAGAAGACGTCAGATGGAGTTCCGGGTAATTTTGCCGAAAGGTTTCTAAAGTGGTTGGATGAGAGTCGCATAATGTATGCAATACACCCAACTGATAGAAATTTCTGGCCAAGTTTTTTCCCCAGCGCCCACCGCCTATTAAAGCAAGGTTTTTATTATACGATAAAGTTGTCATTACAAAAAGCTCCTTTTAGCATGCAGCTGGGGCACAGCAAAATTCTTTAATCATGTTTATGATATGATGTTGATCTTCTTCTGTTAACCAAGGGTGCATTGGAAGGCTAATCACTTCATCTGCCATTTTTTCTGCAACAGGCATCGATCCCCTTGCATAGCCCAAAGGTTTGAAGACGGGTTGTTCATGCACACATTTTGGATAATAAATGCCTGTTGGCACACCTTTAGCTTGTAAATACTTGGCTAGTTCATCTCTTTCGGGTGTTCGAATGGTATACTGTGCATATACATGCGTATTGCCAGCTTGAATTTCGGGGATAACACAATAACCAGCTAGTTCTTGGGAATAAAAATGGCCAATGCTTGCGCGTGCTTGCGCTTCCTGATCAAAATGTGGAAACTTTGCTAATAAAATGGCTGCTTGCATGGTGTCTAAACGACCGTTCATTCCGAGGCACGTGTGATGGTGGCGTCTTTCACCGCCATGCGTGCGAATTGCGCGCATTTTTGCCGCTAAAGTGTCATCATTTGTAAAGAGGGCTCCGCCGTCACCATAGCAACCGAGAGGTTTAGCTGGGAAAAAACTCGTTGAACCAATGGTTGTAACAGAACAGCTTTTTCGGCCGTGCTGAGTCGCTCCAAAACTTTGAGCACCGTCTTCAATGACGGGCAAGCCATATTTGTTGGCAATTTCATTAATGGCTGTGTAATCAGGCATTTGGCCAAATAGACTAACAGGAAGAATGGCTTTTGTTTTAGGTGTAATGGCTTTTTCAAGTTGTTCGACATCGATATTATAGGTGCGGTCTTCGATGTCGACAAAAACGGGTGTGGCTCCGACTAGACCAATGACTTCAGTCGAAGAAATCCAGGTGAAAGGCACGGTAATCACTTCATCGCCAAAACCAACTCCAAGAGCCATAAGAGCAATTTGTAAACTGTCTGTCCCACTTGATACCGTAATGCAATGCTTGGTATTTGTATATTGAGCAAGAGTGCTTTCTAGAGTGCGTACTTGTTCACCCATAATAAAATTTCCTTGGTCAAGAACTTCATGAATGGCCAAGTCGATCTCTTTTTTGTACAGTTGATACTGTTTTTTGATGTCAATGAACTCCATGATTCCTCCTTAAAAATTTCACTAGGCTTTAAAGACAAGTGAATTTTCTGGTAAAAAATTTCTTGTATCTACAGTGGGGACCCTAAATGATAAAATGTGATCTGCCGAAAAATAGCTGTGTTTAGTTGCCAAAACAAAGCAGTCATAATTTTCAGACAAGGAAACGCTTTTTTTGCCTTCTAAGAAGCTGTATTCTCTACTCATTCCAATTTCAGGAATGTGATTGTCGTGATAATCAACAACCGCTCCTTTTTCTTGCATCATTTTGATCAGCTCTAAGCTGGGACTTTCGCGCATATCGTCGATGTCAGATTTATAAGCGAGCCCTAAAATCAAAATTTTGGATCCTTTCATTGGTTTTTCAGATTGATTTAAGCAATCTTGAACTTTGCTTACCACATAGCGTGGCATGGATCGGTTGATTTCGCCGGCAAGTTCAATGAAGCGTGTTTGTACGCCAAATTCTTTGGCCTTCCATGTGAGGTAAAAAGGATCAATCGGAATACAGTGTCCGCCTAATCCTGGGCCTGGCCAAAAAGGCATGAAACCAAATGGCTTGGTGGCTGCTGCTCGAATGACTTCCCAAACGTCAATACCCATAGGGTCACAAATCAATTTTAATTCATTCACTAAGGCGATGTTAACACTGCGAAAGATATTTTCGAATAATTTAGCAGTCTCAGCTACGCGCATGCTGGAAAGAGGAACGATATTTTCGATTCCAAGTCGATATAATTCTACGGCAAGTTCTAAACTTTTTTCGTTTGCTCCACCCACAAGTTTCGGAATATTTTTTGTGCCAAAAGACTTGTTACCTGGGTCTTCCCTTTCAGGGCTAAAGCAAAGGTAAAGATTTTCATTAAGGCGCACTTTTCCGGATTTTTCTAAAATGGGAAGAACGACTTCATCAGTTGTGCCAGGCCATGTGGTGCTTTCTAAAGAAACTAAAGTGTAGGGTTGCAAATGAGGAGCAATCGATTCACATGTTTCTTCTACAAAGCGTAAATCAGGCTCCAAGTGATGATCAAGTGGCGTAGGGACGCAAATAATGACAGCATCGCAGTGGGAAATTTGTTCATAATTCGAAGTTGCAGTAAATTGATCGTTTTCTCGTACCTTTTGCAATCGACCATGATTAATATGATGAATGTAGCTTTTACCTTCTTGAATGGCAGAAATCTTGTTAACATCGATATCAAAACCAATAACACGAACATTTGCTTCAGCAAAAACTAGAGAAAGAGGAAAACCCACATAACCTAAACCCACAATGCCAATCGTAATTTGTTTGGATTTAATTCTTTCAATTGAAATGGGCATAATAAGTTCCTTAATTCGGGAGCATTTACAAATTAGATTTTACGGTTTCTTTCTTGATTTAGAAAAGGCCTCTAAGGCGCACGACTGTATCAAATTTTGAACCGGATTACAATAGATTTATGAATGAAAATTCAGCGAAAGAGAGATGATTTACAAGCGATGGGAATAATCTTTTCTTTTTTAATACAAACAAATAATAAGGAGTAACTATGAATCCAATATTAGAAAACTTATATAAATTAGATAGCAGTTTGGAAAAGCTAGGAATGACACCTCAATCTGCTAAAGAAGCACTAGAGTGGCATTATGCACCCGAAACCAAATTTCGGAAGCCAACTAAAGAATGGATCATCGAGAAAATGGATAATCTCTCAAGAGAAGACACGGATCGGATTATTGGGAATATTTTTAGAAAAAATGGATCGAAAGCAGAAGAAATCCCACTCTATCAAGGTTTTAAAAAAGGTATGGCTGAAGAAGCTGCTTATGTGTTTTCAGTAAGCTACATTAGTCAAAAACTTGCTCTTCCAGAGAATTGCCAACTTGTAAAACAAATTGCAGAAAAAGCCATGCCCATTATCCAAAAAGAAGTTGATGTTCAGATCGATATCCTCTATTCCCTTTTTGTGAAAGACAGAATTCATTACTTTCTAAGACCAGCTCCTAGCTTTTATCGTGAAGGCTAGGACCTTTGCTGGCGTGAGTAATCATTTGCCCCTTTTCTCTGAAGTACTTTGCAGCCGCTTCGAGAAAATTGGGGCAACTCACTTCTAAAGGAACTGAAATGACGGTACGGCTGTCTGATGAGTCAAGGGGAGCATAATTGTAGAAGACCTTTGTTGTTGTTTCGGGAACAAAGATCACTTGGCATGTTTGAGGGACGTTAAGACTATCCCTCAGATGTTCAAATCTTTTGGGGAGCAAAACTACATCGAAGGATCTAGGATCAATATTGGCTAGAATTTTGATTTCACGACAGCCATCAAGTGCTTCAGTTTCTGTTTGCTCTTTAAAATCATGGATCACTGAGTTTTCAATCGAAAGAGATTCTCCATCGTTATCGACGAGTTGCATTTTTTGTGGTGTTGTTAAAATAAGTAAACTGCTATTTGCTCGATCAGATAAGATCGAGAGAGCTTCTTCAGTAAAAGTTGGCCCTTTATCCTTTAACTTCAATTTTGTGAATGTTTCTTTTAGAGTAGCTGGTAAACCTTCCAGGGATTTTTCTTCTTCAGGTGTGAGTTGAGCGGGAGGTAAGTCTTCAGTTAATGTATCATGTTTACGCTCGAGGGCAACGGATAAAGCTCCTTTTGCTTTGCTTGTCTCTGCTGAAGGTCCATTCACAGCAACTTGAATTCCTTTTAAATCCGAGATACAATTAACCTCAACTTCATTAGGAGGGCGTGGATTTTTGTCTAAGGAGCTAACTTGCTTAATTCCTAAAAGAATGGCTCGGTTAGAGCAGACGATGCCATGCTCAAATATCCCATTCAGGTATTCAACAAATTTCTGTTCGTAATCTCTCACCTTTTCACTAACAACAGATTCGAGCATTTTTTCTCGAATATTTGTAGGTAAAATTTCTTCGTTAGAGGGAGGGAATTTAGAGTCGCTTTAACCATTTCTAAGACGACTTGTTTCAGAGGCTTAAAAGATGTGGGGTGGGAAACCGCCCTTTCTTTTTCTTCTTCGAAGAACTGACCTTTTTGCATGGAGTCAACATAAGGAGAACCTTCATACTTATTCATTATATCACCATAGTTAAATAAATATTCAAGGCAGAAAGATTTGTTATTTTATTATAACAAAAAGATCTTTTTGTAATTAAATTATTTAAATACCTTCTTGGTGATGCAAATTATTTTTATCTGTATTATTCGTCTCATTTTCTTATGCTCCATATGAAGAGCGTTTATTGATAAATTTGTTATGAATGATTGTTAATGGCATTTATCATAAAATGCGAGCGATGCATTGCTCTGTTTATCTGAATGGGCAAGATTGATCTTTGCTAGCTTACGCAATGTAAAGCCGCTTTACATGAAACAGATTGATTTAGCTCTTGCAGGATAATCCAAATTCAACTACAATTTTCTTTCATTTCGGAGGAGTGTCTGAGCGGCCGAAAGAGCACGCTTGGAAAGCGTGTGTACGTTTATCGCGTACCGTGGGTTCGAATCCCACCTCCTCCATTCTTTTTTCTTATTCCAGAAAACATCAATATTTTTTGATTCATACGAGGATCGAGCTCAGATCGGAAAAAGTGCGTTTTTATCTACTTGGGATTTGACAAAAGATTTTTCAAAATTTTGGAAGATGTCATATCTTTTTATTTAAATTCAATAGCCTACGAAATATAGCTTGATTTTCATCGATTTGATATTGTGTCCGTTGATGCCACTAATCTCTATTCATCTGGTTTTTTGTCTTTAGGCAAAAGGTGATGGTCATAAAATGCAATAATCCGTTTTACTGCATCTATAGCATTAGAGTGATTCCAGTTGTTGATCACATGTCCTTCTTTCTTATAGATAGCAAGGTTAACTTTTTTACCAAGCCGCTTAAGCGCGGTAAACATCTTTTGAGCCTCTTGTACTTCGCAAGTTATATCTTTCTCTCCATGGATGAGCAAAAGTGGTGTGTAAATATCTTTAGCTAGGTAATAGGGAGAATTTTCCAGATATCTAAACATATTTTCCCAAGGATGGGTTCCCATTCTCACCTGCCTGTTTTCGTACCAATCTGTGTTTGCAAAACCTTCCCAATTTTTGCTAAAAATTCCATATGCTCCTGTCAAGTCGTATATTCCAGAGATAGATACAGAGGCTCGAAAAAGATTCGTTTTTGTTACAATTCCCGCTGCGCCATAACCACCAAAAGATTGGCCAATAAGGCCCAGGCGATTAATATCTATCAATCCTAAACAGGATGCCTGATAGATTTGAGGCAGCAATCGGTCGACTGTCTCTTGTATCGGATTGCCAGGTTCACCTTCAGGCCTAATTCGCAAATCCGGCAATACTATCGCATATCCCTGTTCTAATAAAAGTCGAGAAGGAAAAGAAGCAATATTTCCTCCCCCAAAGCGATTTACTGCCGATTGAAGGTTTGCTCCTGGGTATACTTCCACAATGGCTGGAAGCTGTTGATTCGGTTGTATTCCTTTTGGCAATAGAATGGTTGTGTCCACTTTTTCAAGTGTTCCATCGTAACGAGGGACTGTTGATTCAATGACTATAGCAGTGATTTCTTCTAAGAAGTCTTGCAGGGGGTCGATATGGGTCAAACGCGCGACAATTGAAAAATCAAATGACGCCCGATAAATATTTTGGGAGGTGTTTAGGTTTTCATTTATATAAAAGACCTGGTTTGTTTCTTTGGAGGCAATCATTCCTTTAACATTAGACTGGCTCTTCCACAAGATTTCATAACAATTTGTTTCAAAATAAAATTTCACGATCGCGTTT
>NZ_JBFWIR010000002.1:0-96166 GCF_050255895.1 Parachlamydia sp. | reverse complement strand
ATCAACACGATTCACTCTTTAATCGCTTTGTAAAAGATGATCAACGTTTTGACTTCAATTCACTGAATCAGCTTTTAGGAGACAAACTGAGTGCTTATGCCTATGACCCCAATGGAAATCTATCCGAGCGCCATGATCAAAAATACACGTATGATGCCTGGGATAGATTGCTTTCTGTTACCATCGGCAATATACGTTTTAACTACACCTATGACGATCTAAGTCGGCGCCTTTCTAAAGTTAAATTGCTTTGGGATCCATTAACAGACAATTGGGTGGCACAAGATACACAGTATTTCCTCTACCAAGGAGATAATGAAGTCGGCGTTTGTGATGCAGAGCAACACTTAATGGAATTTAGACCGCTTGGCCATGGACGTGGTGCTGAAATCGGTGCTGCGGTTGCTTTTGAAATTCAAGGACAAGTATATATTCCTTTAACTAACTTTACAGGGCATGTTCAAGTTCTTTTAAACTCTAAAGGTGAACCTGTCGATATCTATCGCTACACAGCTTTCGGAGAAGAAACCATCTTCGATCCATCCGGAGATGTTAAAAAACCGATAACATCTTGGCGTTTCTGTTCCAAACGAACTGATCCAGAAACGGACCTGATTTATTTTGGCAGACGTTACTATGACCCACAAATAGCTCGTTGGATCACTGCTGATCCCCTTGGTTATGAAGCCGGACCTAATCTATATGCATATGTGAATAACAGTCCTTTAACTAGTATTGATTTATTTGGTCTTTCAGAGTGGTCTGAATTTGAAAAAGAGCAGACATTACAAGAAATGCAAGATCGAGAAACTGGATATCAGGCGAGCAAAAATTTTATTAAGGGTGTTTATAACCGGCTTACAAAAGACTATTCAAATGCTCCCCCAGAAATTCTGAATGGGGAATGTTACGATAATTATTCTGCTGGCAAATTAGGTGAATATACTGTCGATGGAATATTTTTAGCAGCGGATGCCGCATTGCTGTATAGCGGCGCTGGGTTAGCCTATAACCTAGGTTCTTTTGCATTAAAAAAAGGTACACAAAGAGTGATACTGCAAGGAATGCAAAAAATTTGGAAAGCAGAAATACTAGAAACTGTGTCGCAGGGATTTAGAAAAGCAGCAACGGCGGAGGCAAATGTCTTACTTGCAAAAGCAGCAGCCATAACTTCACCTACAGCAACAAACACTATTACAGCTACTAAGCATTTATTCCAAAAAACAATTTTATCGAAAAAAAGTACGGTTAGAACATTAGATGCAATAAGTGAACTTGGTCTTAAGAATGGGATGAGATTACCAACAAATAAAGTCTTAGAAATGGCAGAAAAATTTTTGGGAATCGGTTATAAAGAAGCAATTGCAGGAAGTGGGAGATTTGTATCAGCAGATGGAAAAAGAGTTTTTAGAATGGGGTTAAATGACCTATTAGGAAAACACTCAGGAGGACCTCATGTTAATTTTGAACTTTTAGTTCCAAATCTTAAAACAGGAAAGGTCAAAGTTGGCAGAAAAGCTCACATTTATTTAACTGATTAAGAAGGATTAAAAATGGAAATAAAATTAGAAGTGCCAGATTATGGTGAAGATGGATTTATATATAAGTGGGAGCCTGATTCTGAAATTGAAGTTAAGTTTCAAGATAATGTAGTTATTGTAATAGCAAATTCATCAGGTTTAAAATCTTTGGCAAATCACCTTTTGAATTTAGCTCAAGAAAATGTTCCTCAATATTATTATTTTAATTTAGATGAATACAATTCTCTCGAAAAAGGCTCTATTGAATTAATCGTTCAAAAAAAATAAAAAGTAAGACTTTAACTACAGTGTGCCGTCAATTAAGTGATTGACTAGATCATGTAGATATCGAATAAACTAAACGATTTCAAGGAGTTGTTTATTGAGAGATGATCAATGGGAACGGATCAAAGATTTATTGTCTGGGCGAGAGGGGATGTTGGGTGTATTGTTAAAGATAATCTTGAATCGGTACTCTACCGGTATCTAGCAGGTATGTCCTTTAGAGACTAGCCAGAGAGATTTGAGATTGGAAAAATATCCACCGAAGATGGAGCAGGTGGGCTACGAGCGATATTTGGGAAAAAATGTTCAAATATTTAGCCACTGATGCCGATAATGAATACGTGATGATTGATTCTACAATTGTGTGAGCGCATCAATATAGTGTTGGTGCAATAGCGAAGAACCAAGCCATAGGAAAGAGCAAAGGAGGGCTAAGCGCCAAAATTCATGCTACAACAGATGCTTTAGGCAATCCGACCAGTTCTGCTTTAACTCCAGGGAAAGCTCATGATCTAGATGGAGCTGATCTACAACTATCTGAAATCCAGGCTAAAATTGTTATTGCTGATAAAGCATTTAGCGCCGAAGACAGGATAATTCTTCCATTGAAGAAGGCTGGCAAAGGCATCGTAATTCCATCAAAGAGTAATGCTAAAGAACTGAGAGATTATGACAAGCATCTCTATAATTCTAGGCATCTTATTGAGAATTTTTTTTGCCAAGTTAAAAAATACCGAGGGATTGCCACTCGTTATGATAAAACTGTTCGAAACTTTTTATCCGCCATTTATTTAGCAGCTTCTGTGATATGACTTAATTGACGACACGCCTAGCTTTCGAGAGCAATTGCAGTCAGGTAGCAATCTCCCAAGATTTGATGCTCGACTTAGCGGGTGAAATATATTAATCCATTTACATCAAATATGGGGGCAAGGGATATGGGAACCCATATCCCTTTAGAACATATTTATAGATGAGATTGATTTATGAATGAACGCCTTAATTCACTAATAAAATTATTGCTTAATGGTTCTGCTTCCGAAAGAGGCGGTGCCGCAATGGATTTATTTTAATTTGATGACAGTAGAGCTTTAAACGCTTTAATACAAATAGCAAAAAAATGAGGAAAATCCGTGGTTTTAAATTCATGTTGAGAATCTATAGCTTCCATCTGGATCAGGCGAAACCAATTTGATAGTGAATGCTATAAAAATTTGAATAAAAATACTCAAGCAGGAGTAAAAGGGGTTGCCGAATATTTTAAACCCAAATGGAACGAGCTTTTTTAGCTAAATGCTTTATTTATTTGTCTTGTCTGATATCTGAACAGGGCTTTTTAACTAAAATTTTTTGATGCTTTTGAATAGAAAAACATTGCCAAAATTCCCTGTAAATATCCTGTACCAAAAATTGCCGCTCTCCTCACTGAAGCCAGTCCTCTTTCTGGATCCTTCACTACAGTCCATGTTCATTGCCAAGCGACGAAACACCCTCATATTCTCTGCACTGTTTCCTCTATCTGTCAGTGTAATCCTCTTCAAAAAATCACATCAGCTACCCAATGACATTTGTTCTCGATACTCCAATGTTGTCGGATCCATTTAGCAAAATCTTTGGCAGATTTTTGTCTCATTGGCCTGACTTTGATCAAGCAGGCTAGGTTCTTCCATTTGCTATTTTGATAATTCCAATCTCGCCATTTCTGTTCCCATTTGTAATTGACAAATAGAATACTTCAGATGGTGACATTTTTACTTTGCACAAGTGGTGACATTTTCACGTTGCATTTACAAAACAATATTTTTTATTGACACCAATTTTAAAATTTAATATAAAATTGTGCCATTTGAAGAATTTCAACTTCACAGGCAATTCATGAATCGATTAATTCGCTTACTTCTTTCCTTATTTCTCACTGTATCCCCTCTCTTTTCGGAAGAATTTAAAGAGGTAAAACTTCTTCCAAAATCAAATGAAGATTATGAAACACGTGTGACGCAAGCCAATTTTTCAGGTGTCCCCAATGCTTTTGTGGGAGGAATGGTCAATGCGGTTACAGGGGATTTGGCCTTATATGAAGTTGATTTAGTTATTCCAGGCCCCACCCCCATAACGTTTGAACGCTCATACAGCAGTTCCTTTAATAAAAATGGAACCCTTGAATTAGGTTGGAATCTCAACCACTTAACTCGCATAAAAAAGCAACAAGGAAATGCCGTCACTTTAAATGAGGGACAAGGGGCCTTAACGGTATTCCAACGCAGACAAGAAAATGATGAAAAATTCTATGTCTCAAAGCAATCGATCGATCAAGGAATGACAAATTGTGGAAAAGGAGAGATTAGCGGGCGCACGAATACAAAAAATACATATTTAACCCGTAGTAAACTTAAAGAGGGAGGAATCAGACACTACAGGCTTTATGATGGCTCAGGATTACACCATCTCTACAAGAAACTCGATCATTCTCATAATATCAATTACCTCCTAAAACGCACCACTTTTCCAAATGGAAATCTTCTATACTACGATTACAACAAAGACCATGAAATTGCATATTGCTCCCTAAAAAGTGGCACCCAACACTTAACAGGTTTTGGCTTTACCTATGAAAAATACGATATCCACTGTCGCACTAATGTAAACCTAGACGATGGACGCCACATTCATTACCTGTTTTACAAAATTAATGGAGAGTGGTGTTTAAAGAAAGTGGATCGGCCAGATGGCTTAAGTTTGCATTATGAATACCAGAATGGGAAATATGATCGCTTTCCACGTATTAGCAGAAGATGGCTATCATTCACGCGTTATACGGATATCCATTACTGGATGAAAAATGACCCCGTCAGCGACGGCAAAGTTCTTAAGTCGCATGACCGTCAAAGATTTCGTGTAAAATCCCTTGCAGAGCCTGTGGGAGCTGATGATCAACCCATCCAAACCTATCGCTTTCAATATTACCTTAACGCAGAAAACCTAGGTGGACGAACCGAAGTTTTTGACGTTAACTCTAGCAAAACCATTTATTATTACAATGAATTTCAACGTCTTACAGCTCTCGACTACTACGGAGATCGCTCGGATCCCTATCGAAAAGAAAGATTATACTGGGGAAAAGACGCCGACGCAGGAAATGTGATTGCTCAGACCATCTCAGGACCAGAAAATGCATTTAGCATCATCCACTCATTTAACTACGACTCCGCAGGCAACCCCATTGAAGAAGCCTTCCACGGAAATTTAACAGGAAAAAATACGATTTCGCCAAATATTGGAAGCGATGGAAAAACTATAAAAAATGGATGTGAATCTCACACCATTTACCGAACCTTCAGTAATGATCGGTTTAATTTAAAACTATCCGAAACCGAAGGCCCCCAAAAAAACGTTTATATTTATTACAAAGATAAAGACTTACTCAAAACCAAATTTGCCTATGACAACTCCACTCTTAAATCACGCAATTTCTATGAATATAATAGCCGTGGCTTTTTGACTCGAGAAATTATCGATGACGCCACAACAGATACTAAAAATGATCTAACCAACGCAACACAACGCATTATTCGTGAGTTTTCCGAAAGAACCCAAGCTCCATTTGGTCTCACAGAAGAAGAAAAACTCATTTACACTGATCCCAATGGGAATGAAATTTGTGTAAAAAGAATTCGTAATCTCCATAACTCCATCGGAAAACTCTATGAACAACATCATTATGACATTGGAGACAACTTACGTTATCGCTTGCATTGGGAATATGATGCACGCGGAAATATCATTCGAGCCGTCAATGCAAACGGAGAAGAAACATTACGCCAATATGATGAACTCAATCAACTAGTCTATGAACAAGGTCCAAATAAGGCCTTCCACGTGGAATACTCTTACGATTGTGTGGGCAGACTAACTTCGGCTACAACCGTCGATCACAGCACCAATCAACGCTATATCATTAGGCATCAATATGATAAGCGAGGCAATCGCATCTCATCCACAGACTGGTATGGGAATCAAACCCATTATGAATACGATCGATTTGATCGCCTTGTCAAAACAACCCATCCCTCAATTCCTTCTGCTAATGGACAGCTATTTAGGCCTGAAGAAAGGATCGAGTACAATGCCTTAGGTCATATCACTAAAATAACGAATGGCAACGGATACTCTATCGATCAAAAAAATACCATCAGAGGCAAGCCCTTTGAGATCAATTATCCCGACGGTTCCTCTGAGAGGATGACCTACAATTTAGATGGAACCCTTCAAGAAACTATCGATAAAAATGGGATGACCACCCGTTATAGCTATGATTATCAAAAACGTCCCATCCAAATCGAATACATTGCCTCCACAGGAGAAAGCCTCGGCATTCATACCAAAGAATACTCTGCCTTTCACCTGATTCGGGAAATCGATGCGGAAGGCCACGTCACTTCCTACGAATATGATCGTTTAGGACGCCCTAAAGCCGTCATAAAAGCAGATGCAGCGATTTACAACACTTATGATACTCTTGGAAGAAAAGATACCGTAAAAACATTTTACGGACACACCTCAGGCGATTATACATTAGAAGTTTTTGAATATGATTCAAAAGATCGGATCGTTGCAGAAAGGACAGAAGATGATCAAGGAAATATCCTGCGCAAACAAACCTATGTTTATGATGCCAGCGGCAATAAATTACAAGTCAGCACCTATTCGGATGCCGGTGTGGGAACAACATATTTCACTTATAATTTTAATAATCAGCCCACAAAAATCGTCGATCCGGACAACAACATCACCTTGATCAATTATCGATATGACTATCGAGATGCTTATAACATGGTCGTCCCCTATTCTGAATCAATTGATCCTCAAGGAAATGTCACCATTAGCATAGGCAATGCGCGTGGAAAGACTGCCAAAATTCAGAAAAAGAATGGAATGGGTCAAGTCATTCAGGAAAGAGATTTTTTCTATGACGGTGCCGGACAGCTCATCCAGACACAAGAAAAAGTCTTTAAGCTAGATGCGTATGATAGACAAGTCGTAACGCAATGGACCTATGATCCGATCGGTCAAATGACAAGCTGCATAGAAGCTGTCGGAACTCCAGAGCAAAAAACCACCTGCCATGCTTACAATAACTGCAGCCAGAAAGTCGTCACATACAAGCCAGATGGAAATCAAATCGCCTATGCCTACGATGCCAAAGGCCGCTTAGCAACAGTCACATCAACAGACCAAACCATCAGCTATGCCTACACTTACAATTTGAATGATATCCCCATTTTGGTAGAGGATTTAATTCATCAAACGCAAAGTCAAAAAACCTATGACAGTAACAACAATCTCATTGAAGAAATACTAGGCAATGGAATCAAACTCTCGTACGCGTACGATCGACAAGGAAGACTTCTGGCAACCACCTTGCCAGATCAAAGCTCAATCGTCTATATGTATAATGCCGTTGATCTCCTTGCAGTCAAAAGGCTCTCATCATCAGGAGAAAAGCAATACGAGCAAACCTATCAATATGATTTAGGCGGAAATCTTAGGGAAAAGCAACTCCCCTTCAATTTAGGAACCGTTACGCAAAGTTACGACTTGCTCAATCGACATCGCTCGATACAGTCCTCTTATTTTAGTGAGCTAGATGTTCAGTACGATTCCGTAGGAAATTTGACCTCACAGCTGTTTAAAGATCCCATAGGTGAAACTCCATGTAAATACAGCTATGATCACCTTTACCAACTTAGCCGTGAAGATTCCGTTTCTTCACATACCTATCAACATGACTCGCTCTTAAATCGATTTACAAAAGACGAACAAATCTTTGATTATAATTCTCTAAATCAACTCTTAGGCGACAAATTGGGTGCTTATACCTACGATCGCAATGGCAATCTAGCCGAGAAGTATGATCAAAAATATGCCTACGATGCTTGGGATCGCTTAATTTCTGTCACGACGGAAAATAACCGATTTACCTATGTGTACGATGACTTAAATAGACGCCTTTGTAAAGAAGCCGCACGATGGGATCCCTTCACAAATGAATGGACAGCCGAGGAAAAGCAATATTTTCTCTACCAAGGGGAAAATGAGATCGGTTCTTGTGATGAAGATTACAACATGCAGGAATTACGCGTCCTTGGAAGTGGTAGAGGGGCAGAAATTGGAGCTTCCATTGCATTAGAAATCGGAGGAGAAACCTACATTCCCCTTTGTAATTTCGCAGGAAATACGCAAGTCTTGCTGAATACTTCAGGAGAACCCGTCGACATCTATCGCTATACGGCTTTTGGAGAAGAAGTCACTCTAGATGCATCCGGTGCTACGAAAAACCCAACTACGGCCTGGCGATTCAGCTCTAAACGATATGACCCTGAGACTGGTTTCATATATTTTGGGAGACGTTACTACGATCCTAAGATAGCAAGATGGATCACCGCTGACCCTCTTAGCTTCGATGCAGGACCCAATCTCTACGCATATGTCAATAATAGCCCGCTCACACATATTGATCTCTACGGTCTGTGGGTAGATTGGCTTGATCAAAGAAGAGAAAGGGATACACAAGAACGGATTAAAAATTCTTCTTCGGCAAGTAGAGCAAGAGATCGAGATGAACCAAGCCAAGGCGACGGCACACATAAATACGCTTCTAAAGTTAGAGAAGATTTTCTTTTTGAATGTATACTACCTGGCTGTGAACAAGTTCAATCATATGACTTAAGTGATGAAGGACGTCCTGAGATTCCAGACAAGCAAATTTGTGTTGAAACGGGAGTATTAACTGGTCTTAAGGAATCAAAAAATATAGCAAGGTATGTATCCGATCTTATTAAAGGATATGATGTACACGGTGTTTCAAATCCCTCACGATTTATATTTGATTTTGTTGAGTGCGCTCTTGGCTTAATGAAAATTGCCACAAAACCAGTAAAAGGATTACACGAACATTGGGATAATTTTTTTGCAAGTGCATCTTCCTCTGCTAAAATATTAGTTGTATGTCATAGTCAAGGGGCTATTCACGTAAGAAATGCGCTATTAAGTTATAATAAGGAATTGAGAAATAGAATTCTTGTTTTAGCAATTGCCCCTGCAGCTTATATTAGCAAAAGTATTTGTGCCGATGTTCAGCATTATCGAGCAAAAGCATGGAGAGATTTAGTTCCCAGAGTTGATATACTTGGCGCACGAAAAAATCGAGGAACAATAACAACCCTTGATTCACATCCAGATGCCGAGTGGTTTGACCATTCCTTTGTAAGTCCTACATATGAAAAAGTATTAAAAAAGCATTTAGAAAACTTTACAACCCATGGAACATTATGAAGTATCTATACACCTTATTTTCTTTATTGATTTTTGTTTTTCAAGGATGTTCCCTTAATAGTTATGAAAGTTCCCCTTATTTTAAAGAAGAAGAGCTCTTTTTAGATAAAATTCGAAAAACAGGAATACGTTTTGCCTCTAAATATAATATAACATTTGCAGGGCAAACCACAACTTCTCCAGGAGGAATTATAGAACGTGCGGGTTTGATTTTTACCACCAAAGAAAATTTTAGCAAAGAATTGCTACGTCAGATTTTGGTAGACTGTTCAATGGAACTTCTCAGCCAAATGAATTCGAATCCAAACGTACAGCCTTTTGTAGAAAGGTTTCCTCTTACTATTAGAAACGTTAAAATCGTCATTCATAACAAAGACAAAACAAATAGAGATATTTTTTTTCCCGATACTTCAACAGCTAGCTTAGAAAATGGACTACTTTTATTTGATTCATGGACACGTGGTTTACTAAAAATTGAAGAAAAGTCTCAAGAAACCTTTGAAGAAGCTTTAAAAAAACTTTGAAAATTAAACGAACAAACAAACATTAAAAACACAAATATTTTACAGGTGAAACATGAAAATCCTACTAATTTTTATTGCATTAATTACCACTATAACAGTTGAGTGCTCGATATTTTTAAGCGGCGCTTCAAAAGAAAACATTTATCTAAATCAAATTTTAAACCAAGCAACTACAATAATTAAACAAAAACACGACTTATACCCTTGCGGAACGATTATTGCAATGCCGGATGGGGTAGTCAAAGAATTAGGTTTATGTTTTAATACACACGAGAAACTTTCCGAAGAACAGCTCAGAAGCCTTGTAATTGATTGCGCGACTGAACTATTAAATCAAATTAATAACAATCCCAATATTCAACCTTTTTTAGTGAAAAGACCTTTCACGATTAAAGAAACCCAAATCATCATATACAACGAAAATAAAGATAGACGAATAGAGATCTACTATCCTGACACGTCAAGCGTACAGATATTAAAAGGCATTTTGTCAATCAGAAAACAAAGCCCAGAATCCAAAAAAATTGAATACTTTTTGGAAGAAACATACGAAGAAGCCTTAGAAAAAATAAAAATGGCATCTTTAAACGATACAGGCATTCCAAAATGCAACACTGATACGCAGTAATAAAATTGATGAAACATTTGTGGTGATGCTCAATTGTCTAGCTAGAAGCCAGATAGATTTTATTCCTCTAATTGATTTTTTTTGGATGGGAAAATTAAAAGAGCAACGACGATTCTTAATCCAGTCTTACGTGACTTGGTACTTTATGATATTTTTATTTATATTGCTGATTTTTACAACTGGCTGCACTTATCCCACCAAAGACTATTTTTCCATTCCAAAAGAAGATCTAATAATAGAGGATCTACTTAGCAAAACCGAAAAAAAAATTGTAAAAAAATATGGCAATAAGCTCAAGTTTTGTGGGATTCACGTCATAAATACCGGTGATTTTATCGAAAGAATTGGTTTAATGTTTAATACTCGTCAACCTCTTTCAAAAGAAGAATTACGTGAAATACTTGTAGAAAGTGCTCATGAACTTTTGTACCAAGTTAATAATTGCATAAGCATTCTTCCATATCTGAAAAATATACCATTCGGCATTGAAGATATTCAAATTGTGATTTTCAATAATTACGGTGATGGCAGAAGTGTTTTACACATATGAAGAAGCTTTAGAAATAATGAACTCTCCACAAACTGACGGCCAAAAATGAAAGTAACATTCCCCTTTATCATTTCAATCTCATTGATTCTAACAGGATGCACTCCTCTAGATGAATGCGTGTGGATGCCGGAAACTTTTTTATCCGATTCCATTGTGCGTTCTGCAAATGCCCTAATTGAAGAGAAATTCGCTCTAATTCCATGCGGATCGAGCACCGAAACCTCTAACTACCAGATAGAAAAGATCTCCTTATCTTTTACTTCGCTAACCCCTCTTTCTCTTGAAGAACTAAGAAAACTTTTAATGCGTTGTTCAGAGGAAATAGTCCATTTGATCAATTCTCAAGAAACTTACTGCCTGTTCCTGAAAAATATTCCTTTCTCACAGGAAGATTTAAAGATTGCCATTCATAATTGCAGAACAGATGATAATGAAGATCCTTCTCAAATCATTTTCGCAATTCTATCAGGGCAAGTTTTAACGTATCAAAGCAATGAGTCCAAATACACTGAAACCTATGACAGAGCAATCAAAAAGATTTTCACCGGGGCTTCAGGAACTGACCTAAGTGAAGATTACTCATCCGAAGATGAATAAATTTTATGGACAAATGTATGCCCTTTTAATGGTATAGGCATTGTAAAAGAGAAGATGCCGCAATGATCCGCAATGATTGAAAAGGCTCTTCCAATTGCTCGATCAAAAAGGGAATGGATGTCTCGGATCCAACTCTTCCCAATCCTTCCAAGATTTTTTCTTTCAGATCGCGCGATGCCTGCGGATAGGCTGCTTGCAGGGTATTGATCGCTTTCTCCCCTCTTCCCCATAGGGCTAAGATTAAGGCGGCTTGAATGTGGATTTGGGGATCTGGATCATCAATTAAGGTTTCAATGATGGATAATGCTTCTTCGTCACCTTCTGTCAAAAGCAGGATGGATGCCATCCCCGATACACCCCATCGCTTTTCTTTTAAGAAATGTTTGATGGCTTCTTGCGCTTTTGGGGATTCCATAATGGCCAAAATATTTAGAATCTCTAAGCGGGTGGATTGATCTACGCTTTCAGGGTAGCATGGAATGTCTTCATCGTGTTTGATTGTACTTGCTGCTAAAGCTTTAAATACCCCAAATTCTTCCCACATCCATCTTTCAGGGTGTTCCTTCAAGCCTTCTTCTAAGATCGCACAGGCTTTCTCAACGTCAATTTGCTGATGGATAAGCCCTAACGCTGCATTGAGTCTGACAAATGGAGCATTATCTCTCCTTAAAGCATATTGAAGGAGAGGAATTCCATATTTGCCTGTCGAGGATAATGCTCCTGCTGCTTTCACCTGAATTTCTTGCTCAGGATTCTTTAATAACTGCTTAAAAACAATTTCTCCCTGTGGATGTTCTGTCAACACCAAAATCCAAGCGGCTGGTATCACCACTTCAGGATCTCGATCATTCACCAATCGCAATGCACTGCGGATGGTTTGTTCACGATATTTTTCTGTTCGTCCTAATAATCCTAATACTTGCAAAGCGATTGCGCGTACTTGTGCATGTGAATCTGTTGTCAGGTATAGCATTTCGTCGAGCTCATCGATGAGAGACCATCGATAGACCAGCTGGCAGGCAAGCAAGCGCAATCCAACCCGATTGCTTCGCACGAGTTCATGTAATTGCTCATGCGAGATGGATTCCACCATGGTTGAAAGAGCGATGGCTGCAGATATTTTTTCTTCCAGCATGCTTTTATCATCTGTCAAAATCTTGATGAGATCTGGCTTTGCATCGAAAATTTTCATCTCCCCTGCTGCTTGAATGGCTTCTTGATAGACTTTCCAGTTTTTTTCCTGTCTGAGAACCAACAGAATATTTTTACACAGGATATCGTCGCGCATATTGGCTGATAACTCAACGATGGCTCTTCGAATAAATGCATTTGAATCATTAAAATGGCGGGCCAGCAGACTTACTCCTCGGGCATCTTGACTGAAAAAGGCGGCAAGAAGCGAAATCACTCTTATAATGGGTGATGATGACGCAGCTCCTTTGTGAATAACTCCCCAAGCAATTTCTTCTGAAATTTGTCTTGAATCTCGATCAGGTGCCAATTGCTGGTAGGCTTTCCAAATCGCCAATATCTCCTTTTCATCCCCTTTTGCTGACAGCGCATGGATATAAGCTTTATGAATGGGGATTGAATGGGGAAAAGCCTGAATCCCTTGTAGGGCTTCAGAACAGGCTTCATCAGTATCATTTAAAACTAAATGAGCGTGGATGCGCTTAACAATGATGTCTTCGCTCCATTCTTGCGAAGAGAGTATTTGGCTGGAATACAAACAAAGTGCTAATGCAAAGAAGATGCATTTCATTTCACAAGCTGACTAATTTGCTTAAATTCAGGTGCTGCGGCATCTTGTAATAGCTCAAACAAGACAGTTTCGACACAGCTGATCCGCGCTCCGCAATCACGCATTTCTGCAATGGCTGTGGAAAAATTGTAGATGGATCGTGAAGAAATGGCGTCATTCAACACGACAATTTCATGATTCTTAGAAAGTAAGTCTTTTGCCGTTTGCAAGACACAAATGTGGGCTTCTATTCCAATTAGAATCCATTGAGAAATTTTATGCTGATTAGCAAAATCCAAAAATGACTGCTCATTTGCACACGAAAAAGCTGTCTTTTCAACGATAGTTTGGTCCTGTGGCAAGGCATTTTTTAGCTTTGCAACGGTTTGTCCTAAGCCCTTTGGATATTGCTCTGTCACCAAAATGGGCATGTTTAAGATTTTAAATCCTTCTACAACTTGCAGCATGGCATGTAAAACTTCGCATGAGCGTTCGATATAAGGGTACAAACGTTCTTGAACATCAATGACTAACAATCCTGTTTGATGGCGCGCGAGCTTAAAATTTTGCATCATGATCCCTAAATATTTTCGTTATGCCAAATGACCTAATTGACGTCCGCCAATCAAATGAAAGTGTAAATGAAAGATTGTTTGCCCGGCTAATGGGCCATTATTTGTTAATAACCGGTATCCTTCTAGAATATCGAATTGTACGGCTAATTGCTGGGCCACTTGCACAACCTCTCCAATTAAAGGAAGATCTTCCGCAGTGACTGATTGCAAATCAGGGATTTCTTTTTTCGGAACAATTAATAAATGAACAGGAGCTGACGGATGGATATCCTTAAAAGCGATGATTCTTTCATTTTCAAATACTTTATCACAAGGCAATTCGCCATTAATGATTTTCGCAAATATGGTCATAACATCCTTTTTTCTTTGTGAAGAGTATAATCCAAAGCATTTAGTGCATCTTCACGTGTTTCCCAAACAGAAATAAAACGACCTTTGTGGCAAAAAATAGCCCCATCGATTCCGGAAATTTTCTTAAGCTCTTCATCAATCAACCCAGCCCATTCTTGTGGTAAAGGAAAACGCACATTCATCCGATCTTCATAGTTTGGTGGAATACCGCGTAATTTCCAATGGCTTCCAGAAGGCATGATTACAAACTTGGCGGGATGATTAACTCCATCGAGTTCGAAAAAAATCTCTAGCCATGGAATCCCTTTTTCGAAGATCAAGCACTCAGAGTATTTATTCATGGTTTCTTCAACCACTTGTCTGCAAGATTGTGTGTAACAATACCTTTCCCACAATCGTTTCAAATGTCCGAAAGCAAACTCCAACGCTTCAAAGAAGGCTTTATTTTGTACGTCTGGAGAAGCGTTATGTTCGATAGGAGTAAAATTCGAGACGACGTGTGAATAGGTGCATAAGCCTTGAATTTGTGGGTCATTTCCATTATCGGAAGCATCGACTCCCAGAATCAAAGCATGGTTAAAAAATTGGTATTCGTTGGTTTTGAGGATTCCCTGATCTTTTAAATAGAGTAAAATCATCCCCGCACTACTCATCATTCCTTGATATTGGACTTGATGATGGTCGAATAACTTTTGTGCGGGATCATAAATGCCGCCCACATCACAAACGTATTCACAGCGAGAGAGTTGATCGAGAGAACGGGTTCGCAGAATTTTATCTGAATCGATTAAATCAAAAAGCAAGAGCAGCGCGCACGCCGTCACCTCATCTGCATGAAATGTTCCGTCGTGAGTTCCTAAGCTTCTTGGCGCTTTTTGATCTTCCATGAGTGGCCTCAAAGTATCTGTCAGGCAAACATGACACCTTATCAATTCTTGTAGCCCTGCGGGCAATAAGATTTTGCTGCCTTCTTAAAAAATGGGCATTATGGCACAACGGGATTTTATGCAAAAGCTTAACCTGATGAGAAATTTAATTTCTGATTCCTAGATCTTTAACCCTTAAGTTATAAACAAAATATCTAATTGAAAAAATAGGACTTAGATTTTTTTTAACCTCTCCGCACATTTACACATAATACGCTTATAGTTATGCTCTTAAAGCAAAATTAATTCTGCTTACCTACATTTTCGACTGTGTTTCCCCTAGAGGATTTCACATAAAGCCATTTTTTACGAACATCTTATTAACAAAGAATCCACAAAAAAAACCGCAGAGAGTGAGGGATTTCCCAATTTAGGCGAACAAAAAGCGCTACAAAAGCTAGGTTGCCATTTCTAATAAACCTTTTTGCTCTATTTAAACAGAGCATTGCACTCTCTAAAATTACTCGTCGTAAATCTATGCTTACACTATGATGAGAAATTCTTAAAAATTACGGGTAAAAAGCTATCCTATGGAATTTGATTTTGATTATTCTTATCCAGATTTAATAACACCTGACGGCTGCATTACATCTATTAAAAAAATTGATGAAAGAACGTCTGAAGCTGTTGTCTTTATTGAGCATATTCCCCCTGTGTTTGTGGGATATCGCATAGACCCTTCGCTTGTATTCTTCAACATTAAAAGTACTTTGGCCCAATTAGGCATCGACGGAGTGAATCGATCGATTCAACTCAATCAAAAAAGTGGCTGTGCAGAAGTGCTTGTCGAACTGAAAGCTTACGGAACTCTAGCTGTAGAAATGCTCAACCTTTTAGAAATTGGTGCTTACGTTGGTAAACTTTTTGCAGCAGATGATCGTCGCAGAGTTCGCAATCCAGACTATTTATCGCGTATGTTTGGTAGAGCCGATAGATGGGGCAAGCCACTCCTTTCATTAGGTGGTTTGCATGGGAGCAATGACCTTATTTTAGAAAAAGTCGATGGACGCACCGTAGCCTATCTTTCCCTGCAGCATGGGCGCGTGCAATACGATCCAACAACTTATGGTTTTTTACCGACTATCGCAAAAGCACTCATTAGCAAAACGCCCATGCGAGATATGCTACGCTTACATCAGGAATGGAAATCCCATCTTCCAAGAAATCTCGAAGGAGACGAAATTCTGCTCGTTAAAACACTTCCTTTACATATTCGAACTGTTTTCGGAAGAGTCGTCAATGAACTCCTATCTCAAGGGTATCAACATACATCCGCATCAGTTCTTCAGCCAGATACAACTGCCTCAGGAGATATTTACGAACTATTTGGTAAAAGCGTCCGGGAAATCACCGATATTCCCCTAGAATTTTATACATTGGAACCCTATCGAGAGCATGTCTTTTTTTCCGATCGGGATCAATTGCAAATTTCTCTTGAAGATAGCAATGCCCTCTTCAAAGCATTTTCGACCGCTCCCACTCCAATTGAGAACAAAGCCTCTGTTTTTGTTGTGAAAGGTGAGCAGTTACTTTCTTTGAAACCAGAAGATTGGATAAGCCGAGAAACACGTTTTCATGACTTTCCTGGCCAAACGCAATCCAACCGCCAAGCATTGATGGTGGAAAGATATATTGAACAACAACCTGCATACCCTTTTTTAAAGGCCATTGATGCAGGCTACATCACAAGCCAAGGTATTTTATTAACCCGTTATTTCCCATCCCCTTTGATGAAGCGGATGCTATTGGGCGACCAAATTCAACGCTGCTTAAAGGGCATCTACTTTCAATATCCTTCACGCAATCATGGGATGTTTTTTTCTGCAGAAGATCGTGCTCTTTTACACGACCTCAATAAATTTGGAATTCCTGTTTATTGGGTCGATGAAATAAGTGGAAAAATTTTGCAATTCACAGAAAAAACTTCCCGAGATTCAGGGATGTTCGTTCCATTAGACCAAGTCGAGACATTTCTACGCGCAACAGTCTTTGGGATTTACGGCTCAAATCTCTTAAAAGGCAATTTCGACAAAGAATTAGAACTTCTTCTCCAAGGTGTCCTTGAAATGCGAAAAGAGATGGAACACCCTCTCTTGCACGCTGCGACTCCTTTAGCATTAGTGACGGGAGGCGGACCTGGAGCAATGGAGATTGGGAATTATGTCGCGACAAAGCTCAATATTCTATCCTGCGCAAATGTGGTCGATTTTAGGCAGAAAGATCATTCTGTCGTCAATGAGCAAAATCAAAACCCCTATGTTCAAGCTAAGATGACCTATCGGCTAGATAAGTTGGTTGAGCGTCAGGCCGAATTTCTTCTCGATTTCCCCATCTTTTTAACCGGCGGTGTGGGCACTGATTTTGAATATTGCCTTGAAGAAGTTCGACGTAAAGTAGGCTCCATCAATCCTTCTCCAATGTTATTATTTGGTGAAAAGGAATATTGGAAAGATAAAATCACATCTCGTTTTCGCTGTAACTTAGAAAGTGGCACAATTATGGGATCTGAATGGCTAAGCAATTGCTTTTACTGCATTCAGAATGCCCAACAAGGATTAAAAGTTTATCACGAGTACTTTTCAGGAAAACTCCCGATAGGAAAAGATGGCCCTATTTACGATGAGGGATTTGTCGATACAAGCCTCCTATTCAAAGACTAAGCTCTATTGATGGGCTCTAGACTTTTGATCGTTGTAAAATGCGACGCGTAAAAAGGGAGCCAATTCGCTTTTGGGCACGAGCGCATCTAAGTGCGCAATTGGATGCTCAAATGCATTTAAGTAGTTTGGATAGCTCGTTTCCAAAATATTATGCCAATAATTTCTGGCATAGTGGGGATGTCTTTCTAAAAAACTTTGTATTTCTGCATAGGTTGGCTCCAGTGCATTAATGGCATCTCCTTCGATGAAATAGTTTTTCCAACCTTGAAAGGCTAAACGAACCACTTGTGGAAGCTGTTCTTGAGAAAGAGGATTTAAATCCTCTTCTGTAATCCGATCCATATGTTGAACCAAATCTCGATAACCTTGTGGAGCTTTTGTCCAATAGACAGGCTGCCACTCATCGGCCTCTCTCAAAAATCTTTTAAACTCTTCTTTTGGAATTACTCGCGGAGAAAACTCTGGTCTTAAAAAGAGATCCCACACGTGATAGAGAAAAATTAATTCTGGAGGCGCCACAACATATTGCTCTGCCGCGGCTGGATCCACACCCACTTTTTCTAGATATAAGAACCCTGGGAGATAGGATGTTTTTTCTTTCACATTGGCGCGCATGTGGTCGGTGAATTGCCACAAAAATAGGGACATATCCCGATTTGTCACCTGTAAAAAAGGGCTTTCTTGATATTGGAGGCTCATCTCTTGATTATACCAAGAAGAGATGAGCCACAACATAGACGACACAAGTAAAACAATACCTAACGAAATCCAAAAAGGACGTGGATTTTTCGGATATTCTTCCTGAATAAAATCCTTTTCTGAAAGCCCTTGATTATTCCCGTTAGGAGTCATGCTTTAATATCCATAGACGATACGAATACTAAAGTAATTATTTGCATATCGTTCAAACTGTCCATCAACAGAATAGCCATCATGATATTCAGCGAAGAGGCGCACTTTTTTGCATCGTCCGCAGATTTTCCCCCACTCATACCCTAAAGCATAGGTCATATCGACATGCTTCTTAAAATCGGCTTTATAGCGGCAATGCATGGCATAAAAAGGGACACCATACAGTTGCTGCCGGTGATCAATAAAGCCAAGTCCTTCTAATCTAAGCTCAGCTCCTGCCTCAGCATAAATACGACGCGTTTTGAATGATTCATCTTGGTGCAAAATTCCCCCAACAAGACCATAAAAGCGAATCTCATCTGTGAAATCATGCGACACAGAAAAATCTAAAAATTCAGCACTCGGGTTGCGACGGTCAAAGCATGGGTGCTCTAACAAAAATTCATCCCCGATATGTGAGGAGATGTGAAAGGCGCGCAACCTAAAAGACCACTTGTCGATCGCATAGGTAATGGGAATGGCGACATAGTAGTCTGCGTTAATTAATGGAGCGGATTCTTGCAAGGGTGCAAAAACGGCCCATAAAGCACCTTCAATCTCGATTTGCATTTGTCCACACCATGGCCAAACATAGAACCATCGGTAGAGCGGCAAAGTATCCCCATAAGAAACATCAATAACATTTTTAGCTAACGCTTGGTCATTAAAACGCCAACCCACCGAATAGCAAACCTGATGCGGATCCGCAATAAAAGGCCTGAAGAGAATAGGATCTTCTGGCAGCCAAACCCCCGTTAAACCATAGCGAGTACCTCTTGCGCGTTCAGATAAAGTAAAATCGTAGTAATCCCAGGGTGCTCCGTGAGAATAGTGGTGCCAACGTTTCCAATGTGCATAGCTTTCATTATCATTTTCTACACATTCATTTTGGCATTCTTCTTGATTGGTTTGTTCTTGGCGTTCTCCGTAGCCATAGCCTTCATGGGCTTGTTCATGGTCTGGTTGTAATGAGAATTCATTTAAGAATGCATCATTTGATTCCTCTGTTGCTTGTGCATCTGCAAAAAGAAAAGAAGTCGCTCCCATCCAGGTTAAGAAGACTAAACACGTTTTTTGAACGATCTTGCTCATCTGAGTTCCCATTTTATTAGTTTCCAGCTTTCTTGCATCAATTCAAGCAGGTGTTGTGCTATTCGAAATGCAATAAAAAAATAAATCTATAATGGATCTGAAAAAAAAGAGAAAGATAAAAAGCACATTTGTCGATATTGCCTGAAGATTACCTATAAACGCGTTTGCTTTGCCTGAAATATTTTGTCAACATGGTTCTACTGCTAATAGATTTGTAATCAATGCCCTAAACAACATCTTAAAAAACAAACTTTCATTTTAACTGAATAAAATAATTGAGCGAAATCGTTTATTTTGATATTTTTTTCGCATTAGTCATCTTTTTTTGTACGATTATGAACTTATGAAAACTAATTTATTTATGATCAAGACAAACTTTAGATACTTTTTTTTTAAATGCATACCGATTTTTAATTTAAAAATCTAAAGCTTTTATTGTGTAGTCCAGATTTACATTTGCGTAAATGAAACGATTATTTTACCACACCGATTACTGAATTAATTAGCTATCTGCGACCAGGGATAAACCACTCATGGAAGCTTTCGAACGCTTTAAACTCGTCCTATTATTATTTTCCGCTGGATTTTCAAACGGTATTTCTTCAGCAGCGGAATTGTACAAGAAATTTAATGAAGCTCATATAACGCTTGCAGAAATTAATCATTGGCTTGATCAATTTGATCAAGAAGATCGTGAAGCTGCCATTATGCTTCTTCAACAAATTGACTACTATTCTTATCGACAATTAATTAAGGACCTTTCTTATTTACATAGACAAGTTCTAGCTTGTTTGAAAAAAGAAGGGTTTATTGAAGATGATAGCAAAGAAATTTTATTTAAAAATATTGACTTCTCAAAAACCTATCCAGCGAAAAGTGGCGACCTTATTTCCTACTTTTATCGCACCGCTAATAAAATCCGGGGCGTCGCTTTTAAAAATTTAGATGATCTGTACCGTGATGGAGAAGACAAATCCAATCGCTGCCTCATTATTTTAGATGACTATGCGAGCACAGGAACACAATTTTTATTTGAACAATATGCCACTGAGCATTACGACCTCTTTAATCATTATCAAAAAGTTTTTCATGTTGTTTTAGTAGCTAACAAAAGTGCAATTGAGAAATTTGAAAAAGTAAAAAGAGGCGACCATGAATCGCTTGCGCAGGATTTTTTTCAAATCCTGAATGTGAATGAAGAATCGGAAAAGAAAAAAATTTATGAAAATGTAAAAAAAATTCATTCAGACAAGCTAGAAATCATTTTTTTACATCAAGAGACGCCTCTCTTTGAAAAAACAAAAGATCAAGATTCTAAATCAACAGAGAAGATTGCGGATTTGCTTCAAAAATACTGCATGAAACAGTATTTAGGTGGGGGTTACGACACAAATGGACATACAGTCTTTTTTTATAATTGTCCTAATAATCTGCCCGAGATTTTGTGGAATAGTAAATCGAGAAAGCGGGATGGATCTCCTTGGACCCCCCTCTTTAAAAGAATTGAAGACATCAGCATTTACGAAATGTCTAAAGGCATTCCCGCTGAAGAGCAAATTTGGTAAAACTTAAATACGTAGTCCAAATTTATTACCCGATTCATAATGCTTAAGGCCCATATGAAATACGCAAAATGCGCCAAGTAAGAAAATCGAAGAACTCCCCATTAATAGCGCAAGTTTGATCCAAGAAAAATCTCGAATCAACGATACAGGCAGATTTCCAATGATACCTGCAGGGATCACGGTATACATCACAAGTTGCATGAATCCGGAGTAAATATTCGTTGGATATAACGCAAAGAGATAAACAGAATCGAAATATTTTTTCGAAAGCGTTTCCACAGATCCCATCCAAAAAGGCAAACTGTGCGCAATAATACCTATAGAGACAAAAACCATACACCCACTTATAGAACTGATTACAATCAAACAAATGGAATCCCTTTGCAATCCTCCATAAATCATGAATAAGATCATCGTGAATAAATGCCCCCACCCTTTTGCCAATGAGCGTGAACTTGAAATGTGAATCAGTAAATTTTTGGGTTGCAGCATGAAAAAATCTAAATCTCCATTGATAATCATTTTTGAAAGCAGTTTAATCCCTCCAAATAAGACTTGCATAAGACCATATGCACCTGATCCGATGGCACTCAAGAGGATCATCTCTTCAATTTTCCAGCCATCGATATCATGAAACTGATTGAAAAAAATCCACCATAACGAAAAGAAAATGAAATTATTTAAAATCATGAGCACGGATTCAAGCAAAAAAGCGTTCTTGTTGCTCAAAGAGGCTTGGATACTTGTCTTGAGCAGATAGAACATAAAAACCATGGTTTTAAACACGCTCATCCTCCTTGAATATTTAAGATTTTCAATCCTCTTCGATAAAAAAAGATCAGACAAAGACATCCAAAAATGCACCAAAACATCCACATTCCTAAAAATACTAGAATATGTTCCCAGGTAAAATGCATAAATAAAGCACTTCGTTCTCCTAATATTGCAGGAAAAGGAGTCAGGTAAGCCATCACTTGCATCCACTCGGGAAAGACAATCAAAGGTAAGATGATTCCGCCAAAAATAAACAAAAGCCTTTCCCAAATCCACAAAAAAGGCTCAACGTCTTGCACCCAAAAAGCAGAAAGGCCAATCAGCATTTGAAAAATAATCCCTAGAATGCCTCCTAAAAAGCCAAATAATAGGAAAGCGAAGAAAGAGAGTGGGTGCACAGATAAAAGCCCGACTTGAGAGGAAGTAAATAGCAATGTCACCCCTCCTAAAACAAGAAGATTGATGCTTAAAACTCCGAAAGCTCCGGCAAATATCGACCCGAGATAGGAAATGGGTCTTGAAAGAAGATACGCTAGGCGCCCCGTGTGCAAATCTTCTTCTATTTCATTATGTGTGTCAGGAAGAGATAGTAAAACCCATTCATTGAAGGCGATGTACCACAAAAGTTGATCTGAAGAAAAGTCTATAGCCCCCACTTTTGCTGCAGCAACCTTCCAAAGAAACGAAAAAATCACTAAGCAGCTGACTAAAAAAATGCTCATGCCAATCAAAGCTTTATAGTTTTTCAAAGTCAATAAACAGGATAAGCGAAAAACCATTCCATATTTTTGCAAATTACGCATGAGAGGAATTCCTATAAAGGATTCGGATGACTTCTTCCATAGAAGGATCTTCAATGGTTACATCTTTTAAGCTAGCCAATTTCAAAGCTTCTCGAATCACTGCATCAATAGGAATCGCCTCTAAGTCAACTTCACAGATGAAATGATAATTGGCATTCTCCAGGGTTTTGATCCCTGGCAATGAAAGTGAAAGGCATTCTTCCGTCGTCACAAAAGTCAAAATTTTCTTTTTCATATAAGTTTTCTTCAAATCTCTGACTGAACTATCATGAATAATCGTGCCTCGATCCAAAACAATGACACGATCGCAAACTTGTTCAATATCGGCCGTATCATGCGAGGTCAAAAATAATGCAATTCCCTGATTTTTAGATAATTTGTTTAAAAAACCTCGAATTTTTTGCTTCGCATTGATATCTAAGCCAATCGTCGGTTCATCTAAGAAAAGAATCTTGGGTTGATGTAAAAGGCTCGCGACCAGCTCACATCGCATGCGTTCTCCCAACGAAAGTTGCTTAACAGGTCTGTTTAAAAGTGATTCGATTTCGAAAACTTCCACAAGTTCAGCTAGGCGTTGTCGATAGACGTTAGAGTTAATCTCATATATTTTAGCTAACAATGCAAATGTATCTGAAGGCGGTAGGTGATACCACAACTGTGTTCTTTGTCCAAAGACCGTCCCAATTTTATAACCTAAAGCTTGGCGATCTTTCCAAGGAGTTAAACCGAGAATGTCTATCTGACCTGCGGTGGGATGTAAAATGCCTGTAAGCATTTTAATTGTCGTCGATTTGCCTGCACCATTGGGTCCAACAAAAGCCACTTTTTCACCTTCGTGAATATGAAATGAAAGACTGTGGATGGCCTCAATTTCTTTTTTTTGAAAAGAGAAAAGATTTTTAAATGTGCCCCAAATATGAGGAAAAGTTTGATTGACGACAAATTTTTTTGATAATTTGTCGATTTTCATGATGGGATGCATAGTTTTCTCTAAAAGAATTCGGTTCGATTTGCAAAAATGTATCTCTACCAAGGATTTCTCGTCCAAATGATTTTTGCAAATTGCAAATATCGATTGAGTGAATTATAAAAGTTTTTGATATTTAAGAAAAAAGGAGCAACGTTATGTTACCATTGCCACTCGAGCCATTAGCCCTTCACGATAGTGGTATTATTGTATTTAGACGCCCCTTACACGAACTTGGATCTCGCATAAAAAAGAGGAAGTCGATTTCTGGTGAACTTCTCAAACAGTCCATCATCGTTCTCGCGCTAAGCATTTTCAGAGGCCATTTCTATCAAAACATCCTTTTGCTTAGACCCGAAGCCTTATATCATAGTTTAGAAAAAACAGTCTCACATGTTAAAAATTCAGGACAAAAATTTTGCTCAACACCTGGCACTTTACCCACCCCTTACTTCACAGCTCAGGATTTGGAGTCGTTTACCAAACGATATCCGTGCTTATTAGAAAGTGCACATTATTTTAAGCCCATATCTGAGGGTCTTCAAAGCGATGATCATCCTTTTAGAATATCCAGTGCTTTAAACGGTCCTATGGTGTTAATCCCTGATTTTAGTGCTTACAAAGAGATTTCGCCTCAAACTGTCAGATCGTATTTTGATAAAGCTTGGAGCATCAAGTTTCCATCTACAAAAGCGATGAGGCATGCTAAACGAGTAACACAATTGACGTTTGCTAAATTGTACCATTTCTCTTCTCAAAATTAGGAAGGTAAGGGCCACCATAAAATGGCCACCGTTTCAACTACCAAATCTGTTTTACGCGGCCTAATTGACACTTTATCTAATGGAATTTCATCGACGTTTTTACTTTGGATCAGCAAAATTTCTTTTTGCAAAGAACTTTCAAGCTCATCCAACTGTTGCTGATAATCCTTCACACTTTCCTCTGCACTTGCCACATCTTGAGATTCTTTTCCTATCTTGCCAGCCTTTTTTAGGGTCGATCCCGCTTCAGAAATTCTTGTGCTAGAAAATATTTTTTTCCCCAAAAAAGCACCTAAGAGCGTCCTGCCTAGAGAAATCAATGTATCAAACTTTTGCTGACCTGCTTGCTGCTGCTGTTTGGTTAATTTTTCTTGAGCTCGCCGCATTCTATCTTGCAGAGTTTGAATCTTATCCGCATAAGCCTTGCGCAATTTTTCGACATCGGCATCACGTTTCTCACGCAATAATTGTGCAAGGCGAGCCCGGAAATCACCTTCACTCTCCCCGATTTTTGAAATCGATTTTAAATCTGAGGATTTAAATAAATCCAATGTTTGGCTTTGGTATAAAAAATTTAAGAATGATTTTTGATAACCTGGATAGTTTTTAGCCTGCATGAGGTCCGCCGGAAGCTCTTCAAACATCCCCTTTTTAGGTAAATCTTGCGTTAAACTTTCTTTTCCACCTGGAAGATTAGAGCCTTCACTCCACTGGACTTCATTGCCTGTATCGGCCATCCCTGCGACATAGACATAGTCTTGCCAAGTGTCTACGTCATTTTTTGAATCGATAAAATGGGCCTTCCCAATTGCTAAGACTAAAGGACGATAAGTTTGTTCAGGAGAATCTGTCGCTTTTTTAGAGGTATATTCCTGAACACCAGGAGGAACTAAAGGCTTTTGTGAGCGCGAAACACCTGCAAAAGGTTGTTGAGCTGTAACTGCAAGTTCCTCTTGTTTTCGCTCTACCTGTGTGGTTAGAGATTGAATTTGAGGTAATGTCAAAGGTCCTCTTAAATACGAGAGAGTCCACCGAGTCTGAAACAAGACAGAAGCTTTTAGATGGACATCCTTCATCACAAACGTGCGTTTTCCACACATGGACAATAGTTTATGCATTTCATTCGGATCGCTATCTTCAAGCGAAGCCATTTTTAACCCTTCCTCAATGCGGGAGCGATCACGATCTGTTTGCAATTTTCCTATAAACCATGTTCCACAGTTGGATAACCCTTTATAATCTAAGTCAACAGGGTTTTGAGTAGTCAGAACAACCCCCAATCCAAAAGCTCTAGCTTGCTTAAGTAGGGTCAACATGGGTGTTTTGGAAGGAGGATTCGCAGTGGGAGGAAAATATCCATAAATTTCATCCATGCAAAGAATCCCTCTTAAACTCGATGTCCCCGATTGTCTACGTATCCAAGACAATGTTTCGTTCAAAAGAAGGGTCACAAAAAACATCCGTTCAGATTCTGATAGATGTCCAATGGATAAAATAGAATGTCGAGGTTTTCCGTCTTTCGTATACAAAAGACGTTGAATATCCAGTGGTTCCCCTTCCATCCAAGCTTGAAAGCCAGGAGAGGCCAACAAGTTGTTTAAGGAGATCGAAAGATTCAAGCGCTCTTTAGCAGGGTAAAAGGTCTCAAGATCAAATACACCAACTTTATCAAAGGGGGGTTTTTGAATTTCCTGAATCAGCGTAGCTAAATCGAGATCACGATTCTCTTTCCATGCTTTTTCAAAGATGGTTGAAATTAGAATATGCTCTTTACTTTTGATTGGATCTGCATCGATGCCCAATAATCCGAGCAAGCTTGAGGTAGTGGATAGGATACGATCACGAAAAGCAGAAGTATCTAAAACAAGCTCTGGAGGAGGTGCTCCAAAGGAATTTAGAAGAGAAATGGGTAAGCCTGCTTGACTCGCAGGGGTATAAATGGTGGTTTCCACACTATTTTTATATCTGGCAATTCTCTTAGCATCCTCTCCCCATTCAGCCAGTCCTTCTTTCCAGTCCTTTGCCACTTTCGCCGCATAGGCCTCTTTTGTTTCGCCATTTCGAGAGGCTTCATCCGCATC
Source organism: Parachlamydia sp. (assembly GCF_050255895.1). Lineage (NCBI taxonomy): Bacteria > Pseudomonadati > Chlamydiota > Chlamydiia > Parachlamydiales > Parachlamydiaceae > Parachlamydia > Parachlamydia sp. The sequence continues at coordinate 69,540 of NZ_JBFWIR010000002.1, read as the reverse complement.
AATCCAAGGTAAAAAATCTTCCGGTTTCAAATCTGGAAACGCTAAAAGCAAATTACCCAGATCGCCTTTCGGATCGATGATAATGGCCGGAATTCCATCTAAAGCAGCCTCTTCTAATAAGACAATCCCAAGACCCGTTTTCCCGCTGCCAGTCATCCCCACACATACAGCATGTGTCGTCAAGTCTTTAGAATCGTAAAGCAAAGGATGGTCTGTTTCCTTGCCATTGGATGGATTGATTAGCTTTCCTAGATAAAAAACGCCGAGCTTGTCTATTTCTTGCATGGGAAACCTCTATCTGTTTTTTTTACCTTAAACAAAAAGAGTTTTTTTAAAATCAAAAAAAATGGGAGAACCTTTTATTTTGAATAAGAGATTCTCCCCGCAAAGGCTATGACTGTGCATATTCTTGAGAATTGGTTCTAAATAGCCAGGCACCAAAAAAATAACCTGAAAGGGAAAAAGCCAGGCTGCAAACTTCTCGCCCAATTTCTAAAGATGTCCATCTAAAGAGAATAAAGCCTAAAGCTCCACACAGCATCGCAGATCCGGCGGCATATTTATTCCCCTGTTTTTTATAGAGAGCAAAACACAAAGGAATGAATAAACAGCTAACAGAAAGTTCATAACTTAAAATCAAAAGATCTACAATATTGTTAAAGTAGAATGAAAAGAATATACCCGATATGGCAATCAGTGCGGAAATAATCTGAGAAAACCGCACACTATTCATGCTAAAGCCTGTAAATCTGAAATCTTGAGACAAATTAGAACTGACCGCGTTAATTAAGGAATCTGCAGTCGAAATGATAGCAACCAAAATGGCGCAGCAAACCAATGAAGTCACGAATGGATTTGTCATTTGTTGGATAACACCCATTAACACACTACTTCCTACAGGGATCTGAATTTCGCTATTTCTAGCCATGATTCCAAAAAAGATCGGGATCATACTAACAAAAAATGTGCATGCCGCCGCACAAAGGGTCGCCAAGGAGACAATCCTTGGAGATTCCGCTGCGAAGCAACGTTGGCCCATGTCTTGCTCAATGACCATAAAGAGTAAAGGCATGAGAAGCCATCCCGAAAATTTCGACATGTCAAATGTAAAATTTTCACCGACAAATCCTTCCGATAATGCCACACTGAGAGGATATTCAAGATTGAAAACGGCGTAGCCAAAGCAAAGAAAAAAGACGATGACAAAAAAACCTGCTTGAACTGCATCTGTTGAAATCACAGCTTTTAGGCCGCCTACGCAAGTATAAATAATCACAATGCCCCAAAAGATAAAAAACCAGATTGGGTTATCAACACCTACACTCAACATAAACTTTTTTGAAGCTATAATTTGAGCAATAAAGATGGCAAAAAGGGAAAGTATCGAAAGAATGGAGGCAATTTTTTTTAGGGTGGAAGATTTATAAACCACCTCAAAAATTTGAGCAACTGTGGAAACTTTAAATTGAGAAAGCTTTCGTCCGACCCCAACTCCAAGCAAAACTAGACCCAAACAAGCTCCTAAAGGATAGAGAAAAACACTCCACCCAAACTTATAAGCTTCTTCGGCCGCTCCCAAAATAAGTCCACCCCCTACTTGAGTCGCTAAAAAGGTCATCATTAACGGAAAAAAACGAATTTGCTTTCCTGCTAAAAAGTAATCTTCTTGTGTTTTCGTCTCTTTAGCTGATTTACTTCCTACAAATAAGCAAATCAATTGGAGACCTAATAAAGTCATAATAAAAGTCGTCAAATCCATAACATCTCACTGAAATAAAATAATTAAATTATTCAGACAAAAAAATATCGATTTAGATTGTCTGTTTGTAAATTCTTAAAATGTAAAACGAAAAATGTAAACTTATTTTAAAAATAAGCTTAGCAAGAATGGATATGACGATGGTGATGATGAACAAGAACAGATGCGAAGAAAAGTAGATTTGAAGCGTTTAATGAATAAAACTGACCCGGCAAAAACCTGTCAAATCTCTGTAGGCTCTTTTGCATATCAAAATTCCTTGTTGAATCATTTCCAATATAGCAGCTTAAAAAACACACTTTTTTGTTCAAGCTTATTGGGAGAATAACATAGATCAGAAAAAAAATCTATAATATATTTTATTTCACCCTTTTTTCTACAAAAGGATTGACATTTTTTTATCGCTCCCTTATCAAATTAAAAATCGCATAAACATCAAGAAGGATTTTTTAAAAATGCTATCCCGAATTTTCTCCTGCAAAATTGCAATGCCTTTTGTCTGTCTAGCGACTTTCAACGTTGGGATTGCTCAAGAAGCTTACCCTAATAATAACATCCCCCAATATGAAAGTGCTTATTCACAAGAAAGCTATTATCCTTCTCATCATTCATACCATCCTCAAGATCAGAGAGGTGAATACGCCCCTTATCCAGATCAACAGCAAAGCTTTTATCGCCAAGATGAGCAAATGATTCCTCATCAAGGGTATTACCCAACAAGACATCATAACCAGCCAGCGAATCCCGACCTGTACGATCAGCAAGAATACGATCCTCGCCAAGCAGCACCTCATGAAGGACCCCTCTATCCTCGACAAGGAATGACACAGCAAACTTACCCAAATCCTCAAGCACATTCTTTTATTCACGGTGGACCTCAATACGAACCACAGTATGAAGAGCAACCATCTGATTATTATCCTAATCAACAACAAGGTGAACCTTATCACCACGCACCCGGACATCAACCACGTCGAAATATTCCTAACCGACAATATCCCAATGAGCCATACCATAATGGCCCTCCCTATCAATCTCATGGAAGTTATCCTGAGCAACCTTACTCGCGTTACCCCCAACACGACGGGCCCTATCACGAAGCTCCCATGTATCATTCTCCAGGCTATTCTCCTAATCAAGCCCCTTATCATGACGAAGAGCCTGTCTATGGAAGTGAGGGCAATTTACACATATTGCAAGCTCCAAATGAGGAACAAACTCCCCCGCCTCCTTATGATGGGTACCAAATCGATGATTCTCTTAACACACCAAGATGGTGTCAATTTTCTGAGTTTGGATATGTGCGTGGAGCTTATACCTTTGGTGAGGGAATCGGTATTCGACATAATTATTCAACATTAACAGCCCTTTTTGCCCCTCTCGTCCCCTACGATGATTATTATCCCTTTTTAGATCTACGAGCCCACTACATCAAAAATAAACGTTGGGCAGCCAATGTAGGCGGAGGTCTTCGATGGAGAGATTGCATGACAGGCTTCATCTTTGGAGCAAATCTGTATTATGATTATCGCAATACAACTCAGACGGATTTTAATCAGTTTGGATTTGGACTTGAATTCTTTACGAACTGTTTTGAAATGCGCTTGAATGCTTATTTCCCTGTGGGAGATGTTACTCATTGTGAAGACCATGTCTTCAGCGATTATATAGGTCCTTACTATGCTGTCTGCGGCTTAACTGAAATTGCTCAAAAAGGTGTCGATCTCGAAGTCGGACACACCTTCTGGAAATGTCCTTACTTTTCTGTTTTTGGAGCCATCGGTGGCTATTATTACACAGATGTTTGCGGACATCGCCACCATAACCATAACAATGAAAAGCGGTGGGGAGAAAAAGCTCGTGCATGCATTAACGTAGGCTCTCTTTTAAGTCTTCAAGCCCGATTTTTTCATGACAATCACCAAAATAGTTTTTGGCAAGGAATGGCCATGTTGTCAATTCCACTTGATTTCTGTTTTGGGATAGCCTTGAGAGAAAATTATAATCGCGTATTCACACAACCAGTTGAACGAAATGAAATGATTGTTAAAAGGAGATATTGCAATTGGTCAAGTAACTGGTAAAAATATTTAAACTATTAATCCTAATTTTTTGATTAGAGAAGGAAATTTATGCTAAAAAAATGCACAACATCACTGCTTGTTGCCCTGACAGTGTTTTCGAGTAGCTATGCATGGGAAGAGCATCAAGGAATAGAGGCTAAAAAAAAGCCTCCCGCAACTAAACCGGGGCCTCCAGGGCCTCCAGGGCCACAAGGCCCTCCAGGACCTCCGGGAGTTTTTCATGTAAGCTATGCCTCTGCTTATGGCGAAAGGCAAACGATTGATTCAAACCATGTATTTATACCCATCACATTTGAGCATCAACGAACAACCTCTATTGGAATGGAACATCCTGTTTCGAACCAATACGAACGGTTTAAAATTCAAAACAGTGGTGTCTACCATATTGGTTGGGCCATAACAGCAACAAGTGAAAGTGACGATGAGATCGAGATCTCTCTTTTCAATGTGACTCAGGGAGCTCCTTTTCAGTCTGATACATTGGGAAAAGCTAGTTTGGTGGCAAACCAAGCTCAAGTCATCTCTGGACAGACCATTGTCCCTTTGACGGCTGGTACTCTTTTTGAATTGCAAGTAGCGAGTTATTTTGGAAATGCCCTTATACAACCTTCTATTACAGTCATGCAAATTGCTCCGTAAGTGTGTTTTTCACTGAACAACCTGAGTTGTTCAGTGAAAATAAAAATAATTTCAAACAAGACTGATCAAGGAAAGCAATGTTAAAAAAATCTGTTTTACCTTTTATTTGGACTCTAATGCTTTTCACTTCTGAGATGCATGCTAAATGCGAAAAGCCCGCACAAGGCCCTAGAGGGCCAACTGGAGAGCCAGGCGCTCAAGGCCAATCTTTAAGCTTAAGCTCAGGATATGCTTCTAGCTATGGAGATTTGCAAGTATTAAATTCGGGAAATTATTTTCCTCTTCATTTTAATCATGCACGTGTAACGCCTGCCCATATTGCGCATCCGTTTAACCATAACGACACCTTATTTCAAGTGCAAAAAGATGGAATTTATCTTATTGGGTGGACGTTTATTCTTTCTAATGATGTGGACGATATCGTTTCATTAGGTCTTCAAAATGTCACACATATGATTAATATTCATCCTTTTCCACAAATGGAAACACATTTAGCAGCTAATCAAACCAAGGTTTTGTCAGGCCAAACGATCGCTCTATTACAAGCAAAAACAGTTGTTCAATTTGAAATTTTGAGTCAAGAGGGAAACTTAAAAGTCTCCCCCTCATTGATTGTGATGCAAATCGACGCAGATTAAGCCGCCGGTTGCAATTGTTTTTGAACGGGGCTTGGCCCCATTTTAATTTGCACTCGATTCTTTAAAAAATACACGGCAGTAAGCCATCCAAGAACAGAAATAATAATGATTGGAGTGAGGAAATGTGCGATACTTAAAACAGAACTCACACTCATGCATTCCATAAGCCCTACTTGAATCCAAGAAGAACCAGATTTTCCAAAACGTGAAGCCACAACATCCACTGCGGCCTTCCCTTTTGTTTTCGTTTCTTCATCCAATGAAATGTAAGCCATCTCCTTGGTCGGATCAAACAAACAGTATTTCATCGATTTGCATGCCACATTATGTAAAGCACCACAAATCACAATAAGAGTCAAAGCGCTTGTTCCTATCGCCATAGGTGATTCCGCATAGTAGGCTTGAGAAAGATAGGTACCTAAAAAAATCGCGGAAACAACTCCAAGTACAATTGGAGTTAATTTGGCACCACCGCCCCACCCAAAAGTTCGAATAATATTTCCCCCAGCAAACAATGAGAGGAAAAGAGATAGCCACCCTGTAATAGAAGAAATAAGGCCCATAAAAGCTTGATAATCATTCGAATCGGGGTACTTCAATTTTAGCGTCGCTTTCCAAAGGACTTCAACCATATTCACAGAAAGACTATAGCCGATCACCATCAAAGCAATGCATCCTAAATTGGGAGAAAATAGAATGTGGACTAAACTTTCTTTCAAAGACAAAGCTGTATCCTTCTTTTCACGCGCTACAAATTGCTCACCATTTTTGGCAATGTTCCGATCCATTAACCAATATACACCAATAATCACCAAATTCACCAAAGTCACAAAACCCATGAGATACTGAATTGTCAATAAATACTGGCTATTCACAAAAGATTGCGTAAAATACCAAATCAGGTAGCCCGCAGCAATGATTCCGACATGCCCACCCGCCGATAAGATCGTGTAAAATCTAGAGGCTTCTTTGATCGTATTAATTTGATTTGCAAATCCCCAAAAAAGTAGGCCTATTACGACTCCACCCCAAAGTTCTGCCATGAGAAAGAATAAAGAATCCATCCAATTGCGATAGACTGCCACCCAATGCCCTCGTTCTTCTCCAAGTACAGAGAGCAGCCAATTGGCAGATTCTGTGGGAGAGAGTAAATCGCGATTGGGATAAAGGAAAAAGCCATATATAGCAAAAAAGGCAAGGAATGGAAATAAAGTGAAATAAAATAACCGGGAGGAGGAAAGATGATTGCTGAGCTTGGAATAAACAATCATAAAGAGAAAAGCAAAGAACAAAACAAAAGAGCCTTTTAAGATCGGGATAGTTTCGGCTCCAAACCCTTTTGTCACAATTAAGGTATCTTTCGTCGCATGAAGAATTGCAAAGTTGAATGAAACACAAAATTTTAAGAGGATGAGAGAAAACACTTTTTTATTTTCGAAACAATGAACAGGCCATAATCTCCTGCGCCATTTGCTTAATTCGTCGGAAGGCTCCGCATTGTGTTCGTCTATGTGAGAAATACAACTCATGTTAAAAAATCTCCTATAGAGAAACTTTCACTGTTATGTATCATGATTAATGGGATATTTTTTTGCATCAAAGTCCAATAACTATTAGCAGTATATTTTTTTTTGCTTTCCAAAAAAGGCTATCAAACAAACAGTTTTTATTCAAGAGGTTTAAAATAAACACATTCGCTCTTCTTCGGACCTCGTAATTTTGCTTATATGTTTTTTTTACAAACCATTTATCGAAATCTGAAGATAATCATTTCCCCAAAAAAAATGATTTCTTATCCCTCTACGACGCCCAATAATCGAATAGGCGCTTCGGTCCCACATGTGCGAATAGGAATCACCATCACATGTCCTCCAGTTGGAGGCATTTGAAGAGCATTCGCAATATTCTCTACAATAAATTTACCCGCTCCTAAAATGAGCGCATGTACCGGAAATCCTTCAGTGGAACGGTCTGGTGAAAGCGTATCAATTCCTATTCCAGCTATAGATTTGGAAATCAGATATTCTGCTGCAGATTTTGAAATATTGGGAAATTGGTATTGATTATGATACTTAACGGGCTCTTCCCAATATTTGTCCCAACCCGTATAAAAAACCACAAAGTCATTCGGCCTTAGCTCTCTATGTAATCTTTCAAAATTTTGAATATCCTGAGAATTAACTGTATAATGCGCATGCGCTCGATCTGAAACATCAATCACTACGCAGGGTCTAATCAATGACTCCAAAGAGAATCCTTCAACCGTCTTCCCCCCTGAAATACAATGAGCAGGAGCATCCATGTGGGTTCCCACACCAGCAAACATTTCAATGTGCTGGACAACGAATAGGTCCTGTGGATCTGAAATGGTAGCATGTTGAAAGCCACATGTCATATCCCAAGTGGGGATAGTATCTTTCAAAACATGTGTCAAATCTATCCACTTAAAAATGGATAGAGAGAGGATCTTTTGCAGGTACACCCTTGAAAAGGCAGATCCTTGCTCCGACTTAAATAGGGGCTTAAATCCCTGAGCTCGATAAAAGTTAAATGTATGGAGAGACGCGGGATGATTTTCCCTGGGACTCAGAGTTTCTACGGTTAATGAACAGCATCCCTGTGACAAACAAAATGCCTCTGCATAAAGCATTAAGGCTCTTCCTATTCCTTTTTGACGATCCTCTTTTTTAACTCCTAGCCAAAAGAGATGAGCTGTCTTTGGATAGGGAAATGCAAGGCAAATTAGTCCCTTACACTCTGTATTTTGAATCCATCCGAAACAACATTTTTCGCTCACATCTTGCGCATAAACGTCTGAAATCCCAAGCTCCTCGGACAAAGTAACAGTCATTTCACGGTAGGCTTTCTCGGCATCTAAAGGATTTAGCTTAAAGATAGGCTGCATCGATTTGCCTTTATGCCGCATGTTGAGGAGATAATGTCTTTGTCGCTCGAATGCCGTAAATCACGGCACTTAATAACACACCGATGCCAAAAAATTCTCCAAGTGGGGGCAAGCGCTGTTCAAACGCATAAACAAACAGTAATCCAAAAATGGTTTCAAAAATGGTCAGTTGTCCAGCCATTGTGACCGGTAAATAAAGACTTGCTTTATTCCAAAGATACCCACCAAACCAAGAACACACCACACCTAAAATTAAGCAACCGATTAAAAAGCGATATAAAGCCGAATTGAGAGTGGTATATTTTTCTAATTCAAAATCACTAAAAAAGAAAAACAATCCAAATCCCCATAAAAAAGCCCAGAATAGAGTGGAAACACCAACTAAGGTAGACCATGTTGTCGAAGTCATTTCTGGAGTACTTTTTAAGAATTGTGAATTGGCAACCACATACCAACTCCAAGCAAAAACAGAGACAAAACTTCCGATAATTCCAAAACCATATTCAGAAAATGATTGAGCACCTCTCAGATAAGGAAAATTAATGCCAATCAATCCCAATAAAATAAGAAGGGAAGGAAGAATTAAACTTTTAAAATTTCTTGAGTTTTCCATCCAACTTCCATAAAAAGAAATTGTGATGGGACTAATGCTTAAAACGAGAGTGCATACGGCCGGATTTGAATAGCGCAATGCCAGAACTAAACAAGTATAGTACAGGACCGTGGACACAAAAGAAAAACCAAGCGCACGCAACCAAATCTCTAAAGGATAGGATTTTCTAAGCTTGCTTTGGCTTAAAAAAATACTGAGAGAAATGAAACCATAGACAAGATATCGCCCCAAAACAACCTCAAAAGAGCTAAACTCATTCATCAGTTGCGGAATAATAAATATCAATCCCCAGACAAAACAGGCAGCTAAAGCAAATACAATTCCCTTGAACATAAATGAAATCAATCTTAAAGTTTAAATAAGCTTTGGGCAAACATGCAATTTATTTTATAGAATGATTCAAAATGTCGCAATTATTTAGTAAATAAAGGAAGATTATGCGTTTTATTTTTCTTTCTCTAACCCTACTCTTTAATCTAGCATTTCACAATGCCAAGGCTGAGCAATCTATGATTTCAGATAATTCGCATGATTCTCCCCCTAAGTTTTTATATAAAATCATCTCAACAGATGACTGGCAAAAAAGCATGCAAAGTAAAAGCATTGTGCTTTCTCCGATTGATAAAGACTTTATCCATCTCGCCGAAGAAGAACAAATTTCTCATATTGTTCAAAAATTTTGGTTTGGGAAAAATTACGTTCTATTAAAGCTAGCTGCGAACAAATTAAAAGGACGTTTGATCTATGAAAGGAATCCTGGAGGGAAGACAAAATATTTTCATCTCTACGAAGGTGGGATTTTTTTTGATGCCGTCTTAGAAGCAACAGTGGTTAAGGTTACTAGATGAAAAAAACAAAAGTGTGATTTACACACCTTTGTTTCGCTTTAACATTAATGAAATCTCTTGCGCGCGATACAATGAAAGCGACGTGTTGGAAGCTCTCGGAAATCAAATTGCTCGAACCACTGAATTTCAAAGTTTTTCAATAAATCCATAATCGCTTGCACCGAGTAATGTCTAACAACAAATTGATTCTCGGCAACATGCAATCCCCAATCATTAAATTCTTTGAACCCATTCACATAATTTCCCTGAGAAAATGAATGCTCACAAATTAAAAAATCGGAAACATAAAGAATTCCTTTGTTTTTCAAAACTCTCCAAATATCTGCCATTAGCAGTTCGCGTTCCAGCGCATTCGATATATGATGAAGAGCTGAAGAGAGCACAACCGCGTCAAGAGAAGCATCTAAGCAAGGGATGTGCATTCCCTTTTCCAGAACACGTAGATCCAGCTCTGGATAAATGAGTTTCCCTCTTTCGATAGCGATTGAAGAGGAATCAAATCCGATGAGATTTCGGTATCCGTTAGCTTTAAATTCATACAATAAATGGCCCTGATTGCACCCATAGTCCACAATTTGAGACTGCAAAGTCAAAAAGGGGTGCAACTTATCTAGAAAAAAAGATTCTTCACATTCTTTAGCAACGATCATATTCCAATGTTCTTGAGCTAACATAAGATCCGTCCTGATATAAATAATGTTTTGTGTAATATTACAAATTTTTCCTTAGAAAATACATTTTAGATTGCTTTTCATAGCCTTCTCTAATGAATTCGACGTGATATCCTAGCTTTTGATAAAAAGGGAAAGCTTCCCAATCCATCGTTGTAACGGTTAAAAAGGTACAATTTCTTTCCTTGGCCACCTTTTCTGATTCTGTCATTAAACGGGTGCCCCATCCCTGATTTCGAAGGGGTTTGTCTATCCATAGCATGTCGACATACAAACAACCATAGTAAGTTACCCCATGAAGCCCACCCTTGATATTTTCTTTTTCATCTTTAATAAAGATCCCAAAAGAACGGATGGGAGCCATGTGCTTTGCAGCGTAAGCTCCCTTATTGATTCCTTGCAAAAGCGTAGAAGCTTCTTTTTCAGAAACCTCTTCATTTATTTGTAAAGTGAACGGCATAAATTTTATTTCGCTATTGGTTCAAAAACATTCTCTTTATTTTTATTTATCTCTAACCAACGCTTTTGTTTATCCGTAAGCATTTTAATATGCTCTCCATCTAAAAATGGTTTCGCTAAATGAAAGGCTTCGCTTGGTAATTGGGGTAATAGCCTACGTGTTCTGAGACTACTTTCAGGCCACATTTTATCGAAACTTTCTTTTGTAAGCTTCGAATAGTCAAAAGCAAGAACTTGCTGATCACTTAAAGCGGTCCAGTGTCCTTCCAAAAAGAATGGAATGAGTTGATAGAGCTTTTCTATGGGTAATACTTGAATCTTTTTTTCGAAATTTGAATTCTGAGCTGAAAAAATTTCATAAAATATAGCCGAGTCAATCTTCGTATAGTCTAATTGACTTAACACACCCAAACTTAGCTTTCCCCAATCCCCTTCTGTAAAATACGGAATAAGTGCGTTTATCGATTGTATAGATAATTTTTCCAATAAATTCCATTTTTCCTCGCTTTCTCGACTAAATATTGACTCAAATGCCTTTTGATCAATTTCGTGTTTTGAAAAGTCAAAATAAATGATCTGTTTTGGAGTTAACTGTTTCCAATGTCCGGTGTAAAAATGGGGATAAGCATGGTAGATTTGATGCGTGGATAAGGATTTAATTAAATCATAGCCCAATGTTTTGCTAAAAAACCTCTTTAAAACATCCTGATCAATTTCAGAAAAATCTAACTGGATAATCTGATCTTTGGCCAAATAATCCCAATGACGGTCCGTAAAATATTTTTTCACATAGTTAATCTGAAGATCGCTCAATTTTCGAAACAACTTAGGAATCTTAGGTCCATTAAAAATGGCATCAAAATCCTTTTGTTTCATCAGAGAATAGTCAAGACCTAAAATTTGATCTTCGGTAAATTTTCTCCAATCTTCTACTGAAAGGAATTTTCTGATCTCGTTTATTTGACATGAACTTAAAGCTCGTAAAAGCGCATCTGAACGTTCAGATTGATTAAAAATTGCCGCAAAAATTTCTTCGTTTTTAATATGAACAAAATGTAAGGCCAAAATTTGTTCATCTTTTAAGCGAGAAAATAATCTCGGAGGAATATTATTGACACAGTTATTAATTTGTATTGAAGTCAGCATGTGCACACGTGATTCAGAAATGAAGAACATCTCAATTTGCTCTGTTGACATATGCTTTATCTGAAGATCTTGGATAACTGAATCTGAAAATAAACAAAAAGCAAGAGGAGGAAGATGGGTCATCCATTCGTTAATCCGTTTTGCCCCTAATTGATATAAATGAATCAAAGAGATCCCTTGAATGTGTTTTGGAGAGACTATGGTAGAGTCTAATTTCTCTTTGTGCTTCTCAGCTAGATCAATCAGCCTTTTTCTTAAAACTCTTTCAACAAATTCCGGGTCAACATGTCTTATTATTGTTAACGTTAACAGCGGAAATTCTTTATCTGAAATAAGTCCGAATTTTAAAAATGATTCTTTCCATGCGGGAATAAAATCCCCCAAAATTAGCTCACAATGGCGAATACTCTCTAATCTTTTTTTAAGTTGCATTGCTTGGTCGAAATTTTCCAATCGCGTCGACATAGCCTTTATTGCAACATTTGTTGAAGAACAATCCATCACCTTCAGAAAATCTACAAGTGGAGTATTTAAAAATTCCTCAGACAGAAAATATTTTCTCGCTAAAGGCTTATTTAATGCATGCTTTTCCGCATTGATTTGTAAGCTTAAAATAGGAGGAAGTTCTTCTTCCTGCTTTATATCGGTCTCAGTTTTTACATGTTTTATGACCGATTTTTTTTTATTTACAGAAGGAGATGCATGACCAAAATTATTCCTTCCTACATCGATTAAAAGAGCAAAACGTATACCTGTCTTGTTTCTTTTTATATACTTTCGAAAACGTCGAGACAAATAGATAGATCCAAAAGAAAAAAGAAGGGATAAACCCGCAAAAACCTTTCTAAACGCCATTTCACGCTTTGAAAAAAGCCGCACTTTTTTTGCAACTAACTTATAGCGCCTACCTTGATAGTCTTCTCCAACGGGAAGAGCATTTTCATCGATAATTCGATCTTTATCCTCAAATTGGACTTCACCCCACTTAGAAAAAGAATCCATTTCCTCGAGGCTTTTTATAAAGAGAACTCTACTCATAGTCATTTCATTTGTTTAAATCATTTGGTTCGTAATCGATCATGTTTTCATAATTCTGTGAGAAGGTTTTTTTTCTTAAAACATTTAAAAACCTTCTTTAATTCCTCATTTTTCAAAATCAAAAAGCAAAGATAAGAGAATAAAGTTTTTTTAAGAATTGGCGCAAGTAAATATGCAATCCTAATTTTACATTGTCATTCTCTCAAAAAACTTGATCCACAAAAAAATACCTTTACCATTAATACCTAAATTTTTATATCAAAATTTTAAGAACCTCGTTTAAGGGTTATTTCAAAAAGTTTTAAAATTCAAAATGTATATGTGAGGATTCCACGATAAATGAAAAAGCGCGCCTCCCTTTTGCTCATTTTGTTGTTTCTAATGCCAGTCCATTTATTCGCCATCCGATGTTGTCCTACCCCTTCTGGCCCTCCTGGAATTCCAGGTCCCATAGGCCCTACCGGTCCCACAGGCCCCACTGGTCCTGCGGGCCTCGATGGAATAAGTCCGATAGGTCCGACGGGTCCGACAGGTGTTCAAGGCCCTACAGGTGCGGCAGGAACCAACCTTTTGAATATTTGCTTTCCGGGAGCATTCATCTATGGACGCATTGCAATGCCTCTCTCAGGAAGCGTTACAGCACTTGGCCCTGGATATCTTTATACCGCCACACCAACCTCACTCACGATTTTTTATGCACCTGCCGTATTTGGGAATAGTGCCACGGCAGAAGGATTGCGAGGGGGAGCAACATCCGTAAGAGTCACACGTACGGGAGCTGAAGATTCTTCCATCATTATTTACGAAGTGGAACCTCCAGGCGCAGACTACATAAATTTTTTTATCACAAACTGCTCCTCCTTATAAAACAATATGAAAAAATATTTACTCATTACTCTTATCTTTTTTTTCTCTATCCATCAAGCAACTCACAGTAATGAATATTTTAAAACTTATCTTTCTTATAAAGGCGGAAATGATGGATTGGGATATCATTCAAATTATGCTTCTTTGGATTTAATGTGTTTCCCACTGCCTCTTGAAGACATAACGATATTTTCAGATCTCAAAGGGCATTGGTTGACTCGACATCATTATGCAGTCAATGCAGGCGTAGGATTTAGAAAGATTTATGCTCCTCAAACTATTTGGGATGCAAATCTTTTTTATGATCATCCTAAATCTAGCTATGACCATTACAATCAAGTCGGACTAGGATTAGAATTATTTCATGAATTATGGGAACTTAGACTCAATGGAGCCGTCGCTTTGGGACACACAACAAAACGGAATAAAACATTTGTTTATACCGATGTTTTTTTTGTAAAAAGACACTTTCACGAATATGCATTCTTATTTGTAGAAGTGGAATTAGGTAAAAAATTTATTTTTTTTGATAACATTTCCCCTTTCATGGGCATAAGAACCTATTATACGTGATCTCGATTCAAAAATAACGCACTTGGAGGTATTTTCAAATTGCGAGATACTTTTTATAGGTATTTCACTCTAGAAATTTCCGGAACATATGATCGTATTTTGCACTCTTGCTGTGCAGGCAAGTCTAACCATCTAATTTCCTTGGAATTGGAGAAATTGTGCCTCATGTCACGAATTGTTATATGAGCGTGTTTATCGAAATGAAATTATTCCGTTAAAAAGATCCTGCTATTGGACGAAAATTACTAAAAGGCTCTTCTAATGAAAAATTTATATGATTTACCGTTACGCATATCCCTTATGCTAACAGTTTTTCTTTGCTCTCTGAGCCAACTTGAAGCGAGCAGTTGTATTCCGGGACGCAAAGGATCTCCAGGAGCTCCAGGAGATCCAGGACCAATGGGACCAACAGGTCCAGCCGGAGAAGATGGCCCTGCAGGAGCCACAGGACCGGTAGGCCCCACAGGTGCGACAGGCCCGGTAGGCCTTCCGGGAAATCAAAAGCTGAATGTTTTACCTTGTTCAGGTCAAACGACCATGATTCCTATATCCATTACGCTGCCTCCCCTCGGAGCCTCTTCTGGATCAACAGTTTTTTTTACTTATACGGCGACTCCTACACAGCTCACAATTGACATGGCTAGCTCAGACCAATTTGCTTTGGTTGTGATGCCAGGCTTAACGACTTTGACTGATCAAATTAGTCACACAGTGACCCAGACAGCACCTAATACTTTTGAGATTAATTTAAGTGATGCAGCAGACTATATAGGGATTGCACTAATTGGCTGTCCACCCGTTGACTAAAAATCTTGAGGATATCAACATGCGCAAACAGATTCTCGTAACAACATTGTTTTTAACAATTTGCTTTAACAATTTATGCGCTACCCAACATGCAGCGACAAGTATTGCTGACCCAGAATCTGCACAAGGACTTTCAGGCCCTAATGGTCCAAAAGGCCCTACAGGTCCTGTGGGACCGACGGGCGCAGCTGGATTGCCAGGTTCTCCTGGGATGACAGGAGCAACTGGCCCTACGGGTGCAACAGGACCATCAGGACTACAAGGAGCTGAAGGAGATACCAATATTTCGATTTACTGCTTTACCAACCTTACATTTGGAATTATTGACTTTCCCTCTGCAGGAACAGGACAAGGTTACACGTGGGAAACCTCAGCAAATTCTGTGATTTTAAATTTTCTTTCCCCTTTTACTTCTAATGTTACCGTTGTAGCAGAACCCTTTTATTTAGGAACAGCTGGTGCTGCCATTATACCCTCGATCGAACGCTCAGGGAGTTCTGTTACAATTAACTTCACAACGGGTGGTGTGCCGACAACGCCAGACCAAGTACGCTTTATTGCAGTGGAATGCGGCGGTTAAATCTTTTTGCTCTTTTGATGTGTTAATCCTTAACACATCAAAACAGTTACATCAATTTTTTTTGAAAAAAACAAAACTTCTTATTAAAAGATTCGGAAATTAAACAAGAGATTAACAAACAGCTTGTTTAATATTCTGCTAATTTTTGTAAAATGATGAAATATAGTAACTTGGAGTATATGATGACTGTTCATAATGTAAATCATCCGCTTAATTTCCCCAATGAAACGTCTACTGCCCAAAAACCTCAGCCAACATCTAAATCGCATTCATTTTTAAAAATAATGAATAAAAATAACATCAATTCTATTCCTTCTTCATTTAAACAAATTCAGCCACATACCCATATGATTATTCCCCCCATGAATATCGCCCGCAGCATCGCTCCTGAAGCTAAAGGGATGTCATCATTACCCTCCACTGTATATGTAAATGGCCGGATTGTTTTTACTGCGGGAGAAAAATTAGAACAGAAAGAGGCTTTTATGCACCTTTTAAAAAATATTTACTTGTCTGGCTTTAAAAATTTTGGCATCCAGTCGATTTCCCTCACAAACGACCTCGATCTTTTTTTAAAAAAAATGACCGAGCAAACAGAAACCGGCATTCAATTTCAACAAAACATTAAAAAATATTTATGTGCGTATAGCATCATACATTTTGGCAAATTAAAAGAACTTTTTAGCAATGAATTTCCATCTACTATTATACAGTGGGATTATTTAAAAAAATGCATGAAAGAAATAAAGAAAAAGTCTCAGCATTTGCGAGAAACTAATCCACAAGAGCTTGAAAGAATTGTGACGAATTATTTCATAAAACTCATTATTTACAGCAACAGCTCTTTTCAAAATACCTTAGATTTTCAATCTAATCTTCTTGCAAAGATGACAAATCAAGACCAAGAAAGCTTGCAATTTCAAGAAATTGTCTCTTGCTTAGCAATACGTCAAAAAATCACCTTAAATGGTGATCTAAGGAAATTAGAAAATTTATTCTCTAAGCAATTTCCTGATATCGCGATCAATTGGAAAGAATTCGAAAATTTCATATTAAAAACAAAAGAAAATTTGGATGAATTTTACCAGGATCACGCCACGTATAAAAAATTAATGTTCACTGAGTTCATAAAATACTTTGTTCCCGCTTATGAAATTTTGCAATTCATGACGATTAACCAATTGCAATCCATTAAAATACTCCTAGAGAGCATTTTCCCACGCTTTAACGATGAAAATAGCAAGCAAAAAATGGTCATTCGTGACTTTACACCCATAGATGAGAGCCATAAAAGTGCTGAATATTGGATAAACTGTGATGCGAAAGGCTTCTCGAATACATTAGTGAAAAATAAGGGGATTTATCCAAAACAAAAAAATGGACTCCACGGGCATGACACAACACAAAAAATCGCGACGCTTTATCTAAAATGGATTGTATCTAAACCATCGCAAAATGAACTTCACACACAACTCACTCTTGATTCTTTAGAGTTGACTCCATATGGAGAGAATCAATTTGAGAAAGTTGTGAAAAATTTTAGAAAATGGGAGATGCCACAAAATGTGACAAACTCCACATCGGAGAAGACGTATATCAAACTCAGTTTTGTATCACTCTAAGGCTTACTTTAACGAAGCGATGTCGATAACAAAGCGGTATTTCACGTCGCTTTTCAACATCCGCTCATAAGCTTCGTTGATTTTTTGGATCGGAATCATTTCAATATCTGACACAATGTTATGCTGGGCGCAAAAGTCCAGCATCTCTTGAGTTTCTTTGATTCCGCCAATGACAGATCCTGCAATGCTTCGACGCTTTAAAATAAGAGCTTCTACAGACGGAGAAGGGTGAGGGGCAGATGGGAGGCCAACCAAGCATAGGGTCCCATCTCGCTTAAGCAATTCCAAAAAAGCATTCAAATTATGGGGTGCAGCAACCGTATTTAGAATGAAGTCAAAACTATTTACGTGTTTTTTCATTTCATCTGGATTTTTTGACACAACAACTTCATCAGCTCCCAGCCGTTTTGCGTCTTCTGTTTTACCTGGAGAAGTAGTAAAAACGACCACGTGAGCTCCAAGGGCATGCGCAAATTTAACGCCCATATGCCCCAATCCTCCGAGCCCCACAATTCCAACCTTATCCCCCTTCCCCACTTTCCAGTGACGCAAAGGAGAATAAGTGGTGATTCCCGCACACAATAAAGGAGCTACAGCAGCTAAATGATCTTTTAGTTTTTCTGAGACATGGAGGACAAATTTCTCATCCACTACGATTTGTGTGGAATAACCTCCATACGTCATTTTTCCATTATGCTTATCCTGGCTGTTATATGTTAATATCCCCCCATTTTCACAGTATTGCTCTAGATTCTCACGACAACTTGCGCAACTTCGACAAGAATCCACCAAGCATCCTACCGCTGCTAATTCACCGACTTTGAAAGAGTTGACTGCATTCCCCACTTTTGTTACTTTTCCTACAATCTCATGTCCTGGAACCATCGGATACACGGAATTCTTCCACTCATTTCGGGACATGTGCAAATCTGTATGGCACACCCCACAATACAAAATTTCAATCTGCACATCATGTGGGCCTGGTTCACGTCGTTCAATACTAAAGGCTTCTAGTGGTGTTGTGGCGGATAGAGCGGCATAAGTAGCGATTGTTTTGGTCATGTTCCCCTCTGATTAAAATTTAAACTTTACTACAAATTACTCGACCACTCAGCTCTTAGTCAACTCTAATCTTGAGTATTGTTTTTTTAAAGTCTATGATGCACCTCCAAGGATGTTCACCGATGCAAAAACAGGAATACGAAATAGTCATTTTTGATCTAGGAAGGGTTTTATTTAATTGGAATCCCTATCAATCTGCTCAAGATCTTATTCAATCAGACCCTTCATTTGATCTTGCCATTTACACAATCACACAAACACCTTTCTGGAACCTATTCGATTTAGGATATATTTCGTCCAAAGAGATGATCGAATACTTTTCTGAAAAATTTCCATCTCATCATCTAAGTCTTTTTTTTGAAAAAGTCAAAGAAGATTTGACTATTATCGATTTTGGATTAGAGGTCTTAGAAAAAGCTCAAAAAAAAGGCTGCCGAACCTACATTCTTTCCAATCTATCAGGAGAATTTCATGAGTGGCTGACCCATAAATATCCATTTTTGCAGACGTTTAATGGGGCTGTTTTTTCTTATCAAATTCACAAAATGAAGCCTGATTTTCAAATCTACCGATATCTTTTGGATAAATATCAATTAAACCCACAGAATTGCTTGCTTATTGATGATCTTGAAGTGAATGTATTTTCTGCAGAAAAAGTTGGAATCGATAGTATTCTTTTTGAAATAAACGATAAAATTAAAGAACAATTAATCTTAAAAGGTTTAGGATAATACTATCCTTTGAAAATAAACGATCATTTAGTATAATTTATTTATAACAAGATGGTTTTTTTAAAGGAGCATGATATGTCGTCGCCAAGCTTTTTTTCCTGTGTTAGCGATCATTCCAATAAAACAGGCCGTTTTTTAGAAAATTATCTTTACTTAGATGGGATATCTGGAAAGCTAGGCGCTCGCCGATTTACAGTGCTCGAGCAAAACACAATACAAGAAATTAGGCCTTCCTCGCTTTCCAAAAAACAAATTTTTTTAACCATTGCCAAACTCGTTTCATTTACGTTCTTTCCTCTAGCCCTCGTTGCATTGGTTGGTAAAGCCATCTATCGCAAAAATCATACATTTCAGATTTTAACAACCACTGCAGAGAAAAAAGAGCCAAAGCCTCCAGGTGCGCCCCAAGAATACTTAGGCAAACAATGGTCAAAATATAAGAAAAATGCCCACGAATTTACTGAAAATGGCGAACCAAGTAATTCGCTCGTTATTTTGGAAGAGGAGTTTAAGAGCGGAGCGAAATCTTGCGTAAGCCCTGATCTGGCATCTCTTGCAGATCTCACTCCCCTGCATGAAACAAATTCAAAAGTCTTTTTTTTACCAAAAAAAAGTAGTCAATACTTTGATGTTTCTAAAAAAGAAGATTTCATTCTTCTAAAACAAACTCTAACAGCAGCTTTCGCGACAGGAAAAGATATGGTCGTTGTGCGCTTTTCAAATCACATCCACACTGTTGCGGCTGGATTTTGCTCTGATGGGAGATTTAAAATCATAGATTCCATGTCACACCCGATATTCAACGTGAAAAAATTTACAACCAAACTTAATCAATTAGGGATTACGGATGCACAAGGAAAAAGAGTGAATTTTCATGGAGAATACATTAATACAAAGATCCAAAGAGGAGGGCATGAGTGCGTCCGCTTTGCGATGCTTTATTGCCATCAGATGGCAAAAAAAAATGATTTAGAAGCCTACCAAGAAGTAAATGGAGCATTTTGTGAAGGAAAACTCACGCAATTTGAAGATTATGAGAGAATTGACGGATCATCAAAGATTAAAAAGATAGATGCAAACCGAAGCATTTACACTAATTTCATGAAGTCTTGGGCTTATAGGACCGTTGGTTTACGTGTGAATTCGTGGCTAGATCTGCCTATTGCACAGTTAAGTCCTAAATGGCCAATTCATGGTCCTTTCATTTACTATAACCTAAAAAATAATGAAGACGAAATGCCCAAACGCACAATCCCAGTCAATAGAAAAGTTTTCTTCAATGATGGGGATCAAAATATCCTTCTTTCCTCTATCGATAACATGCCAAAAGAACAAGAGATTGTAATTCCTGAAAACGCATCCATTAGAGAACTGATCAACCAACAGCTTTTCACTCAATTTTTACTTTTCATAGATAAAGAGAAAAAACCTCGCATGTTTGGTCTACTTCCAGGACAAAAGTTAGAAGTTAAGGCTCACTAGCGAAAAACATTCAGTTATTTGCCCATTATGCTATAATGAAATTAACAATTTGCACTCTTGTGTGACCATCACAAACAAAGGAGGACAAAATGTTAAATCCAACAAAACTCGGTCTCGCAGGGGGAATTCTCTGGGGATTATCCATGTTTGTTTGTACCCTTCTTGCCCATTATTTTGGATATGGCACCCACTGGCTTAGCTTGGTGAGTGATGTTTACCCAGGTTATTCCGTTTCATTGCTTGGGTCCATCATTGGACTCATTTATGGATTCATAGATGGCTTTGTAGGTCTTTTCCTTTTGGGATGGCTTTACAACAAGCTATTATAGAATCCGGAAAGATGGAAGTGCGTGCATTTCCATCTTTCTTAATCACAGCTCACGACAGGGTTAATCGCCGTGTTATCAGCATCCGTTACCCACCCACCACCTAAAGCTTTATAGAGTTGAACAACCGCACTGAAATTTTCAGCTTGAGATTGCACTAAATCTAGCTGTGATCTAAAAAGAGATCTTTCCGCATCCAAGACGGTTAAATAGTCGACCTCGCCTTCTACATAACGCAATTTTGCAAGTTGGAGGTAATCACTTAAAACTTTTACCTGACTTGTATGCTCAATGACTAATTGTTGATTTTTTTGACACGCAATCAAAGCATCATTTGCTTCTCGAAAGGCGGTTAAAATGGTTTGTCGATAAGTAAATAAAAGCTCATCACGGCGCGCCTTTTCTGTTTCTACACGGTAGTAGATTTGCCCTGCGTCAAAAATGGTTTGCACAGCAGAGATTCCGTATTGCCAAAATTCTGCTGGTGATGTCAGGAAAAGGCTAATACGATCACTTTCACTTCCATAGATTCCCATTAGAGTAAACTGAGGGAAAAATAGAGCTCGCGCTTGCGTAACATGTGCATTTGCTGCAATTAAGTTATATTCAGCCTGGACAATATCGGGTCGCCTTGTCAATAGATCGGACGGTAAACCAAGTGGAATCTTGACCGGATATTTAAAGGCATCTAAGGCTTTTCCTCGCAAAATGGAGTGAGGGTTTTCCCCTAATAAAATACTAATTAAGTTCTCTTGCTGAGGAATGCTGCGCTCAAATTCAAGCACACTGATGGCCGCAGTTTTAACCTCAGATTCGGCCTGTCTGACCTCAAGTCGTGAAGTTTCTCCTACATTAAAACGATTTACAGCTAGTTCTAAAGATCGTGTTCGAGACTGCAATGTTTTTTTTGAAATTTCTAGCTGCGCATCGAGCTCCCGCAAAGTGATATACGCGTTGATAACTGAGGTCACGACTGTAATAATGACCGTACGTCTGGCTTCAATCTGACCTAACATATCAGCGTAAGCCGCATCGGAAGCACTTCGGATACGGCCCCAAAAATCAAGTTCCCAATTTAAATTTAATGAAGCTAAAAAGTCATTATTGATTCGGCTTACCCCAGGAGAGATAGGCGTATTCGAGTTAAACGTATTGATATTTTGGCTTGGTTCTAGAGCTGATGGCAAGGCAATAGAGCTTTTAAAACGATTGTAACTTACATTTCCTGTAAGAAAAGGGAAAAGCGGAGCACTTTCCACTCGATATAACGAATAGTATTCGTATACGCGATTGATGGCGACTTGTAGGTCTTGATTATTCTTGAGTGCAACAGTAATCAATTCATCTAATACAGGATCATCAAACTGCTTCCACCAACCAACATTGCATAACGTGCTATCGTCATTATTTTGCAATCTCCATTCGTCAGGAAGATCAACATATTGACGATCATAATAGGGTCGAATACATCCTATCAACGATAATAATAGAAAAAGAACAAGGGCCCAGCGCTTCATTTTTGGACTCCAGAATCATTTTTCTTTGCTTCAGAATAACTTGCGATCAGATTAAAAAAGAGGGGTACAAAAAATACGGCTAAGAATGTCGCGGCAATCATGCCCCCCATCACTCCCATACCAACAGAATGACGGCTATTTGCCCCAGCTCCAGAGCTAAACACAAGAGGAACTACCCCGAAGATAAATGTAAGAGAAGTCATCAAAATCGCTCTAAAGCGCAATCTTCCAGCTTCGATAGCGGCCTCTCTGATGGACATGCCTTCCTCATGCTTGATCATCGCAAATTCCACGATCAAAATCGCATTTTTAGCAGCAAGAGCAATAATCGTAATTAAACCGATTTGAAAATAGATGTCGTTTGTCATTTCAGCCAACCACACAGACAGAAACGCTCCAAAAATTCCAAAAGGGATCGCTAAGACAATTACAAGAGGAATATTCCATCTTTCATAAAGACCGGCTAGTATTAAAAAAACCATTAAAAGACTAGCCATCAGCATTTTAGTTGAAGTTCCACCAGCGACCTTTTCTTGGTAGGATTCCCCTCCCCATGCAAATGCCATATCAGAGGGCAAGACTTCTTTGGCAACTTCTTCCATTATCCGCATGGCCTGTCCAGAGCTATATCCTGGAGCCGAGCTTCCATTAATTTTGGCAGAAGGAAAAGAATTGAATCGACTAACCAAATTAGGACCAGAAGTATTCTTTATCGTCACAAGCGACTTTAATGGAATCATTTGCCCTTGAGTGGATTTGACATAAATCTGTTCAATATCCAAAGGATTTTCACGTAACCGGGGCTGTGCCATAATCGTAACACGATAGACTCTTCCAAACATGTTAAAATTGTTTACATAAAATGACCCAAAAAAGCTTTGTAAAGAACTGTAAATTTCACTGATCGGTACACCGAGAGACCGTGCTTTATCCCGATTAACATCCACATAAAGCTGCATGGCATTCGCATTAATTGTGGATATCAGGTTAACCAATTCGGGTCGTTGCTTCGCTTTTTCAATAAATTTTTCAGTAATCTCTTGCAGATGTGCATAATCCCCTTTTCCTCGATTCTCAATCCAAAATTCGAAACCGCCAATAGTTCCGAGTCCTTGAATGGCAGGGGGATTAAACAATAAAGCTTGACCTTGTGCGATATGGCTATACTTTTTAGAGAGATCCATCAAAACAGCTTCGGCATGTTCTTTAGGATCTGTTCTTAATGCCCAATCTTTTAAAACTGTAAAACTGGATCCCTGATTTGTACGATTTAAGCTGTCAATAAAGCTAAAACCGGTTAATTCAAAAACCTCTTCAACGGCGGGATTTTGTAAGGCAATTTTTGCCGCCTCTGCGGAAACTTCCTCGGTACGATTTAGGCTGGCACCTTCGGGCATATTAATCATTGTAATCAGATACCCCTGATCTTCTTCAGGAATAAAACTGGTGGGAATAATGTAAAAAAGAACACCTGTTAACCCACAAAAAATTAAAAAACTAAAAATCCCTGTCCAAGGATGATCAACAAGCCACTCTGCACCCTTAATGTAGAAATTGGTAAAGCGATCAAAAAAACGATCAAAAAGCTGAGTAAATTTTGAAGGGGTCTTTTGAGGCTTAATTAAAATAGCGGAAAGTGCAGGGCTCAAAGTCAATGCAACACACCCTGAGATAATGACAGAGACAGAAATTGTCAAAGCAAACTGCTTATATAACTGCCCGGTAATCCCTCCCAAAAACGCCACAGGAAGAAACACGGCACATAAAACCAACACAATCGCAATAATCGGGGCTGTGACTTCTCGCATTGCCTGATGAGCCGCTTCGTTCGCAGAGGTCTTGAGCAGTCGCATGTTCCGTTCTACGTTTTCAATCACAACAATTGCATCATCCACCACAATTCCGATAGCTAAAACTATGCCGAATAGGGTCAATGTATTAATGGAAAGTCCCATGACAAGCATTCCTGCAAACGCTCCGACGATCGAAATAACCATGGCTTGTAAAGGAATAATGGTTAATCGAACATTCTGAAGAAAAACGAAAACAACCAAAGCAACAAGAAAACCTGCCTCAATAATCGTTTTTATGACTTCGTGAATAGAGGCATTCACAAATTTTGTGGTATCATAAGGGATGGAATACGTAATCCCCTGTGGAAAATGACTGGCAATCTCCTCCATTTTATTTTTGATATTTTCAGCCACTTGTAAAGCATTTGCCCCAAACTGTTGATAAACACCAATTGAAATAGTAGGGACACCGTTAAGCTTACTCACCACATTATAATTCTGAGCTCCCAATTGCGCATAACCCACATCTTTTAGATAAACCACAGAACCATTTGGATTCGCTTTCAAAATGATCTGATTAAATTCCTCGGGTGTACTTAAACGC
Organism: Parachlamydia sp.; assembly: GCF_050255895.1. Classification (NCBI taxonomy): domain Bacteria; kingdom Pseudomonadati; phylum Chlamydiota; class Chlamydiia; order Parachlamydiales; family Parachlamydiaceae; genus Parachlamydia; species Parachlamydia sp. Next base: position 44,776 of record NZ_JBFWIR010000002.1, on the reverse strand, counting down.
CCCGTACTTGTAATGGAAATGGTTAACTCCGTGGGCCCCGCAGTAGGAGGTTCGCCCAAACGTCCCACAGCATATTCTGAGTTTTGATCAATAATTGCATTGGCTACATCTTGTGTCGATAGCTCATATTTAACTAATAAAGCAGGGTCTAGCCATATTCTCATGGCGTAGGTGCGATCGTTAATAATCGAAACACTACTCACGCCAGGAGTTCGCTGAAGCTCTTCGACAATATTGACAGTGGCATAGTTACTTAGAAAGATTTCATCATACCGATCATCTGGGGATTGAATTCCAATCGCAAGCAAAATAGCTGGCGTTTGTTTTAATATGGTAACACCACTCTTTTGAACTTCCGGGGGTAAAAGAGGCTGAGCAATGCTCGCTTGGTTTTGGACGTTAATCAAAGCTTCTTCAATATCAGATCCAATATTGAAAAAAACGTTTAAGCTATAGTCTCCCGTGTAGGAGCTATTGGAATACATATAGATCATGTTTTCCACATTATTGATCTGTTGCTCTAGCGGTGCAGCCACAGAATTTGCAACCGTTTGAGCACTAGCTCCCGCATAAGATGTTTGCACATTAATTTGAGGGGGTAAAAGATTCGGGAATTGTTCAATTGGCAGAAAAAAAAGTGAAGCCAAACCAGCAAGCAAAATAAAAATAGAGAAAACAGTTGAAAGAATCGGACGATCAATAAAAAAACTGGCTAACATGCGTGCATTATTCCTTAGCAGAGGGAGTCGTTGAAGAAGATTTAGAAGGAGTCCAAGCCCCTTTCACATGCACAGGCACTCCGGGAAATACTTTATTTGTTCCATCCACGATTACTTTATCCCCTACCTCTAAACCATTAGTAATGATTTGGTAATCTCCATACCAATCTCCTACAGATACGTCTTGAGCAGCTGCATTCCCGTGCTTATCAATCAGATAAACAAACATCCCTTCTTTTTTCTGCAACAAGGCTCGCCTTGGGACAAAAATCGCATTTGGACGTTCAATGCCATGTAGTTTAATGCGCATAAATTCGCCTGGACGAATTTCTCCCAGCGGATTAGGGAATACAGCTCTGACAAGAAGGGTTCCAGTACTTTGATCGTAAGTTGGGGAACCAAAATCAAGTCTCCCAACTTGTGGATACACAGATCCATCACTGAGAATGCCTTCCACTTGGTAATCATTATTTTTAGGAAGAGTCATTATTTCGAACTGAGGAACAGTAATGGTCTGCTTACTCTGCATTTGTCTAATGCGTAGGATATCGTAATCAGACACACTAAAATACACCCAAATAGGATCTAAAACAGACACTGTTGTCAAAAGATTATTGACACCAGGAGTCACTAAAGCACCTTCTCGATAGTTGGATCGATCCGCATAACCAGTAATGGGAGACGTGATGGTGGTGTAACCTAAGTTAATCTCATTATCTAAAAGTGATGCTTTAGCCGTTTGTAAGGCAGCTTCGATCGAAAGTTTATTGGCAATGGCATTATCTAAGTCTTTTTTGCTCGCAGCTTCTTGCTTATATAAAGGTTCTAAGCGTTGCACAGTTAACTTGGCATTTTCTAATAGAGCCTCTTGCTTCGCCACATCCCCTTTTGATTGCTCTACACGCGCTTGATATTGCTTAGGATCAAGTTGAAAAAGAAGATCTCCTTCATGTACGAGCTGACCTTCTTGATAAGCAATTTTATCCAAATAGCCTTCTACACGCGCTCTGATTTCTACGGGGTGTGAGCTTTGTGCGAAGCCAATATAGTCATACACAACTGGCAATGTTTTAGATTCCACAACATAATCTGTCACATCAACCGGATTGACAGGAGTATTTTCGACCTTAGAATCGCAGGAAAAAAGGCAAAAAGAAAGCAGAACAAGGAATAAAAAATGGCGTCGCATGGCTATATCATTTGTTTTGTTTAAAGGATTAGCTATACCCCAATTTGCCTCAAAGTTGCACGAAAAAAATGAAAAGTTTTTTTATAGAGAGGAGTCAGATTTTATTTGCTAGATGGTGCATCAACTTATCTCTGAATCTTCGCATATGCACATCTGAACGTTCGTAAGGAATCTGATCCCAATCATACCAACAGATTTGATGAAACTCATCTTTATCGTATTGAAGTGACTCATTGCTGTTTCCTTTGACAACATACCAAAGAGAAACATCTGTATGCAATTGGACACAACCAACCGTATCCGTCACCGTTAAAAAAAAGGGGTCATCGAAAAAAAAATGGGCTTCGATTCCTAATTCCTCAATGATTTCTCGTTTCACTGTTTCTTTAGGATGTTCATTGCGTTCAACATGTCCACCGGGTGGTAGCCACAATTCTGATTTTTTATGATCGACCATCAAAATTTTCTGACTGTTCTGGTCGAATACCACAAAATAAGAAACTAAATGGATGGCTGGATTTGCGGGTTTGAATAAACGAAAAAGCTGAGATCCAGAAGCAATCCAGTTTTGAGTAAATGCAATATGCTCTTTTTCTTGTTGGTCAAATGGTTTAATTGAAGTCACAATTTGTGAAATTGTGGACTGAATTGTATGCATCAAATCAAAACCTTGTTATTTCCTTCCCCCTAGCATAAAAAAGCGAGGGTTTGATTAAAAGTGTTTTCAGACAAACATATAAGTTGACAACTTTCCTCAAAATTTTGTACACAACGATTCAATATTAACCATAGCTATTCAACTCCTACTAACATTACGAAAAGAGGAATAGCTTCTTTAGCAGAATCTTTATTTCTGGAGATTAAATGAATAAAAAAAACCATGAAGAATTTATGAAACGTGCGATCGCACTAAGCAGAAAGGCTTCAATCGAAGAAAAAACGGGAGGGGTTTTTGGTGCCGTAATTGTCAAAGATGGCAAAATCATTGCCGAGGGTTATAACCAGGTGCTTAAGCACAACGATCCCACATGGCACGCGGAAATGCATGCCATTCGAGAAGCTTGTAAAAAGTTAGGAAAGCCTCATTTAGAAGGATGTGATCTTTATACAAGTGCGGAGTGTTGTCCGATGTGTTTGTCTGCAGCCTATTGGGCACACATTGATCACATTTATTACGCAGCAACAACCCACGACGCCTTAAAATATGGAAACTTTGCAGATGTGGATATTTTAGAAGAAATCCGCAAAGAACCCTCCGAAAGAAAAATCTCCTTTACCGAAATCATGCGTCCACAAGCTGTTGAAGTTTGGAAAGAGTTTGCTGAAATGCCTAACAAGGCGTTTTATTAAAATGGATGTCATCGTCATTGGAGCCGGTTATGCCGGCTTAACCTGTGCTTATGCACTCGCTCAAAAACATTGGAATGTTCTTTTACTAGAAGCATCACACAGACCCGGTGGACGTGCATTAGATTATAGCCTAACTGATTCACATCCTGTAGAAATGGGCGGACAATACATTTGTAAGGGGCAAAAAAAAATTCATGCTCTTTTAAATGAATTTAGGATTCAAACGTACGAGACAGACAACGAAGGGCAACATTTTTTAAAAAATGATCGCCACAATTTTTTACCACTTGATTCCTTTCATATCCCTGATGAATTTAATGCTGCATTAAATCTGCTTGAAAAAATGACAAGACATGTCAGGTCATCCTCTGCTCAACATTGGAATTCAATTACCTTCCAAGAATGGCTCAATCAAAGCTTGCAATCTCCAGATGCCAAGCAGTTGTTTCGTTTCATGATCAACCAAGGCTTTTCAGTCGAACCTGAAGAGGTGTCATTACTTCAAATGCTTTGGTTATTTAAAAGAAATTATGGGCTACCAACATGGACATTGGGAGGCGCTCAGGCCAGTCGAATCGAAGGAGGATCACAAGCTCTTGCACATTGTCTTTCCGAATCTCTCGGAGAGCGCATTCATTATCGGCAAGCTGTCAAAACAATTATACAAAATCAAGAAGGGGTACAGGTCCAAACGGCTGATCAGCAATTTCATGCTCAAGCAGTTGTGGTTTGCATTCCACCTAATCGCGTTAAAACACTTGCGTTTGATCCGCCTCTCCCTCCGCGATACGCTCAGATATTTGATGCGTTTCAAGTAGTGGGACAAACGCTGAAAATACAAGCTGTCTATGAAAAACCATTTTGGCGTCAACAAGGTTGGTCTGGTAACGGAATCTCCTTAACTGATATTCCGATGTTAACGAATGACAATAGCCCTTTAAACTCTTCTTTAGGCGTTTTATCAGGAATGCTAACCGCTTCAGCAGCATCAAAATGGATGTCCAAAGATCAAGAAGAAAGAAAAAATGCCGTTTTGCAGACATGGGCTCATGTTTTTGGAAAAGAGGCTTTAACTCCCCTTCAATATAAGGAACATGATTGGACAAATGATCCCTTTATCTCCTGTGGACAAGCTAGTTACTTATCTCCAAATGCTCCTCATGAAATTTTGGAAGATTCCGCTTTACCAAGAGTCAATCGCATTTTATGGGCTTCTTCTGAGCTGGCAAAAGACTGGAGTGGGTGTTTAGAAGGTGCCATCTATGCCGGGGAGCAAGCGGCTCAAGAAATAGCAATGGTCTTGGAGAGATCGTATGCCTCAATATAGCGAGAATCCCATCATTCTCAGCATTCTAACAGAAATTCCCTCTCTTTCGGAATCGGCATTTACGGATTGGCAAGCACATTTCAATTCCCAAATTGTCAATTTCTCAGGATTTATTAGCCTTGAATTTTTAGCCCCTACTAAAAAGGAAAAGCATTGGCAAATTGTGCAAAGATTTTCTGATCAAGCGAGCGCATCCAAATGGAAGCATTCAAATCCTTATCAGGAACTATTAAAAGAACTCAGCAGTCTAGCTCCAGATGGCAAAATTGAAGAGATTCAGGTGGATGCGGCTAGCTTTGAAGGGGTAACAGAGATCATTATCACGGAAGTAAGCTCTGATCGGGTTGAGGATTACCGAAAATGGACAGCAAAGATTCATCAAGCCGAAGCGAAGTTTGCTGGCTTTCGAGGCGTTTATATTCAATCTCCTGAGGGAAATCGAGGAAAGCATTGGATCACTTTATTGCAATTTGACACGATGGAAAACTTAGACCAGTGGTTGAATTCTTCTGAAAGAAAGACGCTGTTAAATGAATCGGCCCCCTTTATCTCATCGCTTGAAATCCATCGCGTCATCTCCCCTTTTGCCGGCTGGTTTGCTTCCATCGCAAAAGTCAGTGAAATCCCAGCTGTGTGGAAACAGACCATGATTGTGTTGCTTGTGCTCTTTCCTATTGTGATGTTGGAGATTAAATTCTTATCCCCATTCACCGCAGGCCTAAACCTTTCATTAGCCACATTCATCGGCAACATGATTAGCGTATCACTGATTGCCTTTCCTTTAATGCCTCTTGCAATTGGACTACTCGGCTGGTGGCTATCGCCTGAAGGCCGAAATCGTCGACTCTATACGATCCTCGGCACATGCCTTGTCATTGGGCTTTATCTTTTAGAAATTATGCTTTTTTGGGGTTCAAGCTAAAAAAATCTTGCGCACGCACACTGTAGAGGACATGCCGAGATAAGGGATGTTCCAAGGACAATCGAGGGTGATCAAAGTCATCCTCTGGATGATGTTTCATTCCAATTTTTTCCATCACCTTTTTTGAACGTTCATTTTGAACAGTTGTGAATGAAACAATCTTATCAAGATGTAGTGTTTCGAATCCATATTGCAAAGCAGCCAACGCCCCCTCTGGAGCATAGCCTTTTCCCCAAAAATCGTAGGCGAGCCTCCATCCAATTTCAACAGCAGGAGTAAAACTGGCCTCAAAAAGAACTTTTGATAGTCCAATAAATCCAATAAAATCGGAAACGCCAGGGAGTGAAACCGCCCATAATCCCCATCCTTGTTCATCCATTTTTGAGATAATTCTTTGAGCTAATGCATCACTTTCTTCCCGTGTGAGCGTTGCTGGGAAATACTCAAGGACTCGCGGATCTGCGTTGAGCTTAGCAAATGGCTCTAGATCACTCTCTCGCCAAGGACGCAAGATTAATCGTTCGGTTTTGATCGAGCTTAAACTCGTCATGACCTTCTCCTCTAAAATTTTTTGGGATTTATTCCGATCCATTCGTTTAAACCATAATTTAAATTGTCCTAGCGCCTGGGCTATGAACATCTGATAACCAAAAATTACCTGACAGCCTTTTTTTAAGGCATTTTCAAGGAACAATGATACTTTAGGCTTTGTTTTAATGTCCATGACAAAAACATGTGGAAGAATATCTTCAAAAGCAATAGGCATGGGCACAGACGTGCAGTTAATTAAAATATCGTATCCCACCTGTGCGCAAGCTGGCATCTCATGTAATCCTTTTCCCTGGCAACCAAATGCATGGGCGATTTCGTAGGCTTTTTCTGGAGATCGATTAATAACTGTAACCAAAGCCTTTTTCTGCACTGCTTCATAGGCAATTGCTCGAGCAGCACCTCCCGCTCCAATGATGACGACATGTTTCCCTTGAATTCCACATTTGGTCTCCAAAGCTTCCATAGCACCCATGCCATCCGTATTAAAACCATAGATTTGATCCTCTTTAAATTGCAGGGTATTGACAGCCCCGATTTTTTCTGCCTTCACATCGAGGTGATCGATAAAGGACATGATGGATTTTTTTAGAGGCATTGTGACACTAAGTCCACGAATGGGCAATGCTTTGGCTAATTCGAGGAATGGGGATAACTCGGTACTTTTAACAGGAATTTTTACATAAACAGCATCCATCCCACACGCTGCCAACACAGCGTTGTGTGTTTCATCGCTAATACTTAAATTAACTGGATCTCCGATCAATCCATAAATGGCGGTTTGGGATGTCAATGTGCGGTAGCGGTACTGCTCAATCAATAACTTTGCGGATAACTGTCCTAGAGGATTTTTGGGATCTTCATCAAGAGATGCAAATGTAAAAGGATGGTTAACAATAGGGCCTAAGATCCGACCGATTTGTCCATTAGGTCCCATGCTAATCGGAATCAGTTTTGCATTCTGATTTTTAGACCAAACCAGCAAGCGCATCGTATCCACAGAGCTTTTAGCCGTCACAGCAATTTTATAAAAATGAGCTGGGATTTTTTGCATGTCTGTGTACAAATGATCGAAATTTTCGGGAGTCTCTTGCAAATTGTGATAGGAAAGGATTAACTGGATTTCTGGATGTAAAGAAGAAATATCTCTCACCACATCTTCAGGCATATGGCTTTCCAAATCTAGATAGAACGGCTTTAATGCTGCGAGACGATAAATGTGCTCAACGCGGCTTTCTTCCGATTGATTGAAGTTCCCCCCCTGGGCCTGACTTCTCAAAGTAAAAATCATCGGAATAGAAAAAATCGATTTTAATTCCAGCAAAGAGGTTTCATCCACATTTACAAAAAGGTCTAAACGTAATTCAACAAGATCGGCGTATGGCAAAGCCCTTTCAATCTGCTGGCGTGCTTCTAAGTACGTCGGCCCTTTAATGACGACACAAATCATGATTCATCCATTCTACAGCTTTTCTTAGGGTTTCATCTTCCACGGAAATGCAAGCCTCTTTAAAAGGGCTCCCGATTTCTTGTAACATCACAAAACGGGGTTTCCCGTTTAACGATTTTTTATCTAAAATCATCGCATCATATAGTGTTTCAGCAGAAAAAGGGATTGGGAGTTGCAAAGGAAGCGCATATTGTTTCAAAATTTGCCAAATTTTGTCAAAAGACGCTTGCTTAAGATACCCATTGAGGACAGCCAAATAGCTTTCTACAAGTATTCCTATAGCAACTGCCTCCCCATGGGATATTTCGTAATGCGTTAAATGCTCTAAAGCATGCCCAATGGTATGCCCAAAATTGAGCAAATGCCTTTTCCCATTTTCTTTTTCATCTTGCTCCACAATACTTTTCTTGATTAAACAACTATCGTAGATAGCTTTTCGCAATAACGAGGGCTCTAAGGCTAATATTTGATCCGAATGGTTTTCTAAAAAATTAAAATAAGAGGCGTCTGCAATAGCTCCATGCTTAATCATCTCCACAATCCCATTTCTAATCTCATTTGAGGGCAATGTGCTCAATGTCGATAAGTCCATCAATACAAGCTTAGGTTGGTAAATACATCCAAGTAAATTTTTCCCTTGAGGAACATTAATACCCGTTTTTCCCCCAATGCTGGCATCTACCATTCCTAATAGAGTGGTTGGCAACATGACCAGAGGAACACCTCGGCAGTATGTAGCCGCAATATAGCCAGCTAAATCTGTCACAACACCTCCACCTAATGCTAAGATACAAGTATCACGACCTAAGTTTTTTTCTAGGAGTTGATTTTCTATATATTCTTTGGTTACCCGCGTTTTATTTTCTTCTCCATGAGGAAATGTAAACAAATAGACTTCTAAACCTTGATTTAAAAGCGCTTTTTTAACATTTTCTCCATATAAAGCACCTGTCATATCATCTGCGATAATTGCAAATGTATAACCAAATGGGTTCAAAAAATGAGGTAAATGGCCTAAAATATGGTTGTGAATTTCAATTTTATATTGAATGACTGTACCAGGAATAGAGCAAGTTAATGGCAAGCTCATAATTTAACACATCGATTTAAAAGCATGGCATCCGCAAGGACAATAGCAAGCATGGCCTCTACTACAGGGACAGCGCGAATGGCGACACAGGGATCATGGCGAGACCCCTCAGGCAACTGAAATGCAGCCATCTCTCCTTGCATTGTGACAGTTTTTTGAGGCTGCATAATGCTTGATGTCGGTTTGAAGGCGACCCTTCCGACTATGGGCATTCCATTTGAAATTCCTCCTAAAATGCCGCCTGCATGGTTTGTTTCCGTTTGAATTTTCCCCGAGATGTTTTCAAAACGATCGTTGTGCACAGATCCAGGCATCGATACAGATTGAAATCCTTCTCCTATTTCAAAACCTTTGGAAGCCGGTATACTCATCATAGCATAGGCTAAATGTGCCTCTAATTTTTGATAAATGGGATCTCCTAATCCAACAGGAATTGACAAAGCAGCAAATTCAACCACTCCGCCAAGAGAGTCTTTTTCATTAATCGCTTTTTCGATTAAATCAATCATCGCAGGAACACTGTTTAGGTCCGGACAAAAAAGGGGATTTTGCTCCATGAGGTTTCGCATCTCTTCAATTTGACGCACGTCAACATTTGCCTGTATGAGGCCAATTTGCTTGATATAGGCAATTATTTGAATTCCTTGTATTTGCAAAAGTTTTTTGGCTATAGCTCCTGCAGCCACGCGACAAGCAGTTTCTCGTGCAGAAGCCCTGCCGCCGCCTCTATAATCAAAAATTCCATATTTTTCTAAATAAGTATAATTTGCATGCCCGGGTCTAAGCAAATCTTTAATGGACTCATATTTGCTCGAATCGGCATCATGATTCGAAATGAGAATGCTAATGGGAGCACCTGTTGTCTTGCCTTCAAATATGCCTGAAAGAATCTGAGCTTTATCATTTTCAACACGAGGAGATGTATAGAGGTTGCGACCTGGAGCACGTAAAGCCAAAGCAGTCTGAATGTCACTTTCATGTATATCTAAGCCAGCAGGACATCCATCAACCACCACGCCAATTGCTTTGCCGTGGGATTCTCCCCATGTTGTCATTCTAAAGATATTTCCAAAGGTGTTACTGGCCATGCTTGATCTCCTCGTGATTTAAAATGGCAGCTGTAATTTCTTCTACCGTCAGGCAATGCGCTTCTATTGTGACATGAGAGGAAGCTGCATACAGAGGAAGTCGTTTTTCGGCGATTGCATAAAATGCCTGCTCAGGATACGATTTCTCTAAAAAAGCAGGAATCCCTTTTACAGCGGTTCTCTTCCAAGCCTCTTCTGGTGATAGCATGAGATAAAATAGAATGCCATTGTCTTGCAAAATTTGAACATTCTTTTGCACATGAAAGGTTCCGCCACCCGTTGCGATCACGCTTTGATGCGTATTTTCTAATGTTAACACCTGTTCATTCTCTAATTTCCTAAAAAAAGATTCCCCTTCTTTTCGGTAAATTTGTCGACAGGACAGCTTTTCCCCAAATTCCTTTTCATAAGCACATTCGATCATTTCATCTGTATCAATGAACGTCCAATTTAATTGGATTGACAATCTCTTCCCCACCGTTGTTTTTCCGCTCATAGGCAAGCCGCATAAAACAATGTTCATGTGCACTCCTGAATATTGGCACCTAAACGATTAAAGTCGCGTACAAAAGTGGGAAATGTTTTAGAAACACACTCTGTTGAAGTCAAAAGTGTCTCACCTCGAGCTCCCAAGGCTGCAACGGTAAGAGACATCACCATACGGTGATCTTGGTAAGAATGCAATTGTGCACCATTTAAAATAGATTTTCTCACAATTAAGCCATCTTCCAATTCAGAAACATCAGCACCCATTTTTCGCAATTCTGTCGCAATGCTTGTAATACGGTTACATTCTTTCCGCCTTGCTATAGCTGCATTACGGATGTGTGTTTCACCATCTGCAAAACAAGCCAAGACACTTAATATCGTGATGGAATCAATAAAATTGTTAATGTCGACAGAAATCCCTGAAAGTTTTCCCCCTCTCTTGACGAGCAAGATGTTTTGGGTTTCATCAAAGTGAAGCTTGGCTCCCATTCTTTGAAAAACAGAGAGCAGTTCTTTGTCGCCCTGCACATCATGCATGTCGATATTTCTTACAACAAGCTCGGAGTCTGTCACTAAGGCTGCAGCAATAGGAAAGGCCGCAGAACTGAAATCTCCAGGAACAGTATAATCAAAGCCTTCATAGCACGCGTTGCCAAACAAACGATAATGGGTAAAGTTGTGGTTTTCGTAAGGGATCCCAAGTCGATCTAACCAATTAAGCGTAAGGTTAATCCAAGGTGTTTCTCCGGGATTTTTGACAACTATTTCAATGGAGCCCTCAGCAAAGGCTGCGGCAATTAACAAAGCAGAAACCGGTTGAGAATCTTCACCATTTATAACTGTTTTGCCTGATTTAATGGGTCCCTGGATAATCACAGGAGCAAAACCATCTCCTCGCATGGATGACTGTGAAACACCTAATTGCGAAAGGCCTTCCAAAAGAGGTTGCATAGGCCTTTGATGTCGAATGGAGTGATCTCCCGTTATCACAATGGGGAGGGATCCCAAAGCTCCAATGGCTGTGCAAAAACGTAAGACAATGCCCGAATTACCGGCATCAATCACATTCTCTGCGTATGCAATTTTTCCGCCCGTTCCCCTTATTTCAATACATGTGGGAAAAACCTCAATTTTTGCCCCTAAATGCCGACAAGCTTCTATCATTGCGTATGTATCGGGAGAGGCCAGATAGTGGTGAACGACACTTTTTCCTTTAGCTAAGGTCGCAAAAAGAATGGCACGCAAGGTATGTGACTTGGATGGTGGTATTCCTATCTCTCCTGTTAACGTCGCTGGTTTAATGAGATATTTTCCCATTTTGTTACTCCATCTAAATCCTTTACATCCATTTTCCTCTGTTAGAGAAATTAAACCAAGCATCTTTTGAAAATGTGGAGATTTTGATTCTTTTTTGCTAATATAAACGATTTAATCAATGAGACTTTAGGGAAACATGAAAATTCAAGCTGTGTTTTGGGATTACGACAATACTATTCTAGAAACCGCAGAAGCTCATTGGAATAAGCATCACACAGTCTTAAGACGTCATGGCATTCATCTTCCTGAGAGTTACCGCCAACGCGTTTATGAGAACAATGGCGTGCAAAATTGGGATTGGATGCATCAAGAGCTTGGCTTACCAATTTCTCAAGAAAATTACCTGTACGAGATAGATGCTGAATTTCAACAGGCGATTCAAACTCTTGAAATGCGACCCGGAGTTTCTCAGCTTTTAGCCTTGTTCCAAGATCTGGAAATTCCGCAAGCAATTATTACAAATGCGCGGCGTGATTCCGCAGAGCCTGTATTACAACGCAGAGGGATAGCAGCCCTTATGCAATTCATTCTCTTTAAAGAAGATTATGAAGGTCGTAAACCTGATCCGACTCCCTACCTAGTCGGATTAACAAAAATGGCAAAAGTCCTGGAAGAGCCGATTCATGCTAAGCAATGCGTCGCCATTGAAGACGATCCAAAAGGTGTAGAGGCGGCACATAAGGCGGGCCTGATAGTCATACATCGTAAACTTCGTGAAGATGATCTTGATAGCCCCTTTGCTGACTATGCCTGCTACCAAACAGATCACTTTCTTGAAGTGATGCAAAATATCATGCCACTCAAATAACCGCAAAAGTTGCGTGATAGTCTACGCAAAGCTTCCCTTTCTGGTATATTTTAGCAAATAGGCGTATCCTCCCCTTCCCTCTTATTTTCAGGATTTTAATAAAACGATCCCATTCCTCTTTTTTAGGAAATTCACATTCTGCTCTAAAATCTTCGCTGACAGGGGCATCGTACGAGACTTCGCTTTTCGTAATGACAATTTGAAAAGGCTCATTATGTAAATGGATATACAGCAAACTCCAACATGCCAAGGTCGCCACTGCATGCAGGCTGCCCCCAAAAACGGTTTTTTTATGATTAATGTTGTTGGCAAGAGGAGCAAACAAGATGACTTTTTGCGGGGTTGCCAACTCCACCTTTATTCCCATGGCCTGAGTAATCGGAATATGCGCGTAAAGATACGCCTCTACTTTTTTTTCCATGATGAAAATCTCAATTTTTATTCAAATGATTCCAGCTTAATGCATCATTTAAAACATCGGTAGTTTTAATTTTTTTAAGCACTTCATCCAAGAAAAAAACATTTGACTTCTTACTTAGAGAACACTCATATAAAAGATATATGAATTTATAAAAAGATTTTCTTTTATCTTTAATTAGCAAATAGATAAGTTTTTATTTTGCAAAGGAGACTTGTATGCCAACAAATCATTCCACCACATGGGTTGTCGTTGCTGATAAATGCCAAGCAAAAATTTTTCGCCTTGTAAAATTTCCTAAAATAAAAGAAATCGATTATTTAGAACACCCTGAAAGTGGAGCACGCAATCAGGATTTGATCTCGACAAAACCTGGGCGCAATTTTCAAAGCGGAGGAGTCACTCGACATGCCTACCAACAAGAAACAGATCCAAAGCAATTGGAAGCCATGAAATTTGCGACTGAAGTCGCTAAATACTTATCCCTTGCAAAACAAAAAGAAGAATTCAGCCGACTCTATATATTTGCTGAACCATCTTTTCTAGGTTTACTCCGTCAACACCTCACCCCAGAAATTCAAAAAACGATTGTCTCAGAATCGACAAAATGCCTCACTTCTTGTGACACCGAATCTATCGAAAAACACCTTCTTGAGGTTTAAAAAGATTTTCATGTTAGATGTATGTTAGATACCTCCCAATCATTTTGGTCTCTTTCAATCCAAGAAATTTTAAAAGGGATTGAAACAAATCTAGAGAATGGGTTGTCTGATGCTGAAGCAAAAAAACGCTTGAGAATCTATGGTGACAACGTTCTTAAAGTCAAAAAAAGTAAAGGCACATTACAACTGCTGTTTGCACAGTTTAATACACCTTTAATTTACATGCTTCTTTTTGCAGCCGGTCTATCTTTGCTGCTTTATGACAGAACGGATGCCTTAATTATTTTTGGCATCATCGCGATAAGTACCTTATTAAGCTTTTACCAAGAAAGAAGTGCTGTAAAAGCAATGGAACAGTTGCTGAAGATCGTCCAGATTAAAGCCGCTGTTATCAGAAGTGCACAAAAAAAAGAAATTCCCATCGAAGAAGTCGTTCCCGGAGATATTGTAGAACTGCATGCAGGCGACATCATTCCTGCTGACAGCTATGTGCTTGAAGCTAAAGATTTGTATGTAGATGAAGCCACATTAACAGGGGAAACGTTTTATGCAGAAAAATTTGCAAAAGTCACTCCGCAAAGTGCACCCATTTCTAAACGAACCAACATTCTTTTTATGGGAACCCATGTGATCAGTGGAACAGCTAAAGTGGCTGTCATCGTAACAGGAAAAAATACGGAATTTGGCAAAATTTCTGAACGACTTTCCTTAATCCCTCCTGAAACAGAATTTGAACATGGAGTGCGTCGTTTTGGTTACTTTTTAATGGAAGTAACATTTGTCCTTTTAATCATTATCTTTGCATTTAATGTATACCTAGCAAGACCTTTAGTCGAATCCTTGTTATTTGCTCTGTCTCTCTCAGTTGGACTAACGCCCCAATTATTGCCCGCAATTATTACAATCAATCTGGCTCATGGGGCAATTCGAATGGCTAAAAGCAATGTCATTGTCAAAAAACTTGTGTCGATTGAAAATTTTGGAAGTATGGACATTCTATGTGCCGATAAAACGGGAACTCTGACGACGGGAGAAGTCAAACTCAATAAAGCTTGTGATTTCAAAGGCGTAGAAAATTCCAAAGTTGCTTTGTATGCTTACCTAAATGCTTTCTTTCAAACTGGATATACAAACCCCATTGACCAGGCTCTTATGCATGGCACTTCACAAGATATTCATGCGTGGAAAAAGTTAGATGAAGTTCCTTACGATTTTATTCGAAAGCGTATCAGTATTTTGGCCGAAAATGAAAACTCACGCTTCATCGTCACAAAAGGGGCTTTCCAACAAATTCTCAGTATTTGCACACATGTTGAAACATCACCCGATGCGATTGAGGAGATACGTGCATGGACTAATGATTTGAAGAAGCAATACATCACATACAGCAAAAGTGGATTTCGTGTCTTAGGGCTGGCATATCGTAAGGAAAACGATATTTCAATTTTAACAGCTGAATGTGAGTCTCAAATGATCTTCTTAGGCTTTTTATTATTTTGGGATCCAATCAAAGAAGATATTGCAACATCTGTCGATAATTTGAAGAAACTTGGTATTTCATTAAAAATCATTACAGGGGACAACCGACTCGTCGCATTACATGTCGCAAAGCTTCTAAATATCCCTGAAGAAAAAGTTTTAACAGGACCACAACTGCATCAAATGAGCGATCAGGCCTTATTAAACCAAGTGAATCGAAAATCCATTTTTGCCGAAATCGAACCCAACCAAAAAGAACGTATCATACTCGCTTTAAGAAAAACAGGGCACGTCGTGGGATTCTTAGGGGATGGAATCAATGATGTGACCGCCCTTCACGCTGCGGATGTCAGCATTTCTGTTGATAGTGCTGCTGATGCGGCCAAAGAAGTCGCAGATATTGTTCTGATGGAAAAAAACTTGTCGGTCCTTGAGGAAGGTGTAAAAGCGGGAAGAATGACATTTTCTAATACACTTAAATACGTATTCATGGCAAGTAGTGCAAACTTCGGCAATATGTTCAGCATGGCGGGAGCCTCTCTTTTCCTTAGCTTTCTTCCTTTATTACCCAAGCAAGTCCTCCTCACAAATTTGATGACAGATTTTCCCGAAATCACGATAGCTTCCGATAATGTAGATAAAGAAATGATCGAAAAACCGTTGCGCTGGAATATTGGGTTTATTCGCAAATTTATGATCATATTTGGACTTATTAGTTCTATTTTTGATTATGCAACTTTTGGCGTTCTTCTATGGCTTAAAGCCTCTGTAGAAGAATTTAGAACGGCTTGGTTTATTGAATCGGTCGTTTCGGCCACATTAGTCGTTCTTGTCATTCGAACGTTTAAACCATTTTTTGCAAGCCTTCCAGGTAAATATTTGTTAATCGCAGTGACGTCAGTCGCCATTATGACTCTTTTCCTTCCCATAATGCCTTTTGCCAATTATTTGGGTTTCACCGAACTCTCCATGAAATTCTATCTTTTTATAACTCTAATTGTGGCTCTCTATATCGCAACTGTTGAATTCGCAAAAAAAAAATTTCTACGAAAAGGCTTAAATAATCTATGAATTCTGAGCATATGCAAAGTTCTAGAAAAGATAACAAAAATTTGCTTGGCACCGAAGGTTATATCGCCATTCTGGCCCTTGTTTGTATCTTCTTACATCTAATCTTTCGCTTTCTCATTCCTACCCTTTCTCCTTTTGCTCTTTACCCCTTGTACATCACGCTCGCAATTGGTGGCACGATTCTAGTCTTAGGTCTTTTATCCAAGTTGCTTGAATTTAATTTTGGCTCCGATTTACTTGCCGGCATATCCATTATTACGGCTGTTCTTCTTGGAGAATATTTAGCAGGTGCCTTAGTAGTGCTCATGCTTTCAGGCGGAGAAACTCTTGAAAACTATGCAATTCGAACAGCATCTAAAACCCTTCAAGTTTTAGCTAACAGAGCCCCTACCATTGCACATCTCAAAAATGACGGCTCTTTCACAGATCTCCCCGTGGAAAAAATTAACATTAACGATACGCTTTTGATTTTTCCTCATGAGATTTGTCCTGTCGATGGCAGTGTGATTGAAGGTAATGGTGTTATGGACGAATCCTACTTAACAGGTGAGCCCTTTTTAATTTCGAAAGCACCTGGATCGACAGTGATATCGGGATCGATTAATGGAGATGCTTCTTTAACCATAAAAGCTGAAAAATTGGCCGGAGATTCCCGCTATGCTAAAATTATGCAGGTTATGTCTGAATCCGAACAAAAACGGCCGCGAATCCGCCGATTAGCAGATCAGCTGGGTGCCTGGTATACGCCCATAGCCCTTTTAATTGCGTTTGCAGCATGGTTTATGAGTGGAGATCCCATACGTTTTTTAGCTGTGCTTGTGATTGCGACCCCCTGCCCGCTGCTTATTGCAATTCCAGTGGCGATTATCGGATCGATCTCTTTAAGCGCTAAACGAGGTATCCTCGTTAAAGATCCGGTTGTTTTAGAACAAATTGATCAATGTAAAACAATGATTTTTGATAAGACAGGCACATTAACTTATGGAAAGCCCACTTTAACTGAAGAAACTCTCTATAACAATAATAACGCTCAAGATGTTTTAAAATTTTCGGCTTGCTTAGAAAGATATTCCAAACATCCCTTAGCAAGTGCAATTTTAGAAAAAGCCACACAAAAAAAAATCCAACTCATAGATGCTGAACACATTAGTGAACCTAAAGGAAAAGGGCTTCAAGGAATTGTCAATGGACATGAGGTGATGATTACAAGCCGAAAATACCTTGATCAATTAGGTCTCGAAAAAGAAAGAGAGCAGCTCCCCTACAGCAGCGGTCTCGAGTGTATCATTATTATCGACCACCAACTAGCTGCTCATTTTCAGTTTAGGGATGCTCCAAGAACAGATAGTAAATCATTTGTTCAGCATTTATTTCCTAAGCATGGATTTAAAAAAACGCTCATTATTTCAGGAGATCGAGAAGAAGAGGTCAAGTATTTAGCTGAAGCTGTTGGAATTAATGAAGTCTATGCAAATAAAAGCCCTGAAGAAAAAGTGGAAATTGTTTTAGAAGAAACCAAACTCGCTAAAACAGTTTACTTAGGTGATGGAATAAATGACGCTCCGGCATTAGCCGTGGCTACTGTTGGGATTGCTTTTGGACAGAATAGCGATGTAACTGCCGAGGCTGCAGGGGCAGTGATCATGGACAATACACTCGAGAAAGTCGACGAATTTCTCCATATTAGCCATCGTATGCGTACAGTCGCCTTACAAAGTGCTGTGGGAGGCATGGCTCTCTCTTTAATCGGAATGGTCATCGCGGCCCTTGGTTATTTACCTCCTGTCGCAGGAGCAATCAGTCAGGAAGTTATTGATGTCTTAGCTATTTTGAACTCTCTTAGAACCATTTGGAAACCAAAAATGATGACTGATATGCCAATAAAAGCCAAATAAACATTTAGGTATACATATGAATCACTTTAAAGATCGGCACGATGCGGGGAGACAGCTTGCAGAACTTTTAGAAAAATATAAAGACAAAGATGTCATTGTTTATGCCCTGCCACGTGGAGGGGTTGTCATAGCTGAAGAAATCGCTAAATTTTTACATGCTTCCCTCGATTTAATTTTTGCTCACAAAATAGGTCATCCTTATCAAGAAGAATATGCAATTGCAGCGATCTCCGAACATGGACTAATCGTCGAAGCATCTGATGAACTTCGATTTGTCGATAAAAAATGGTTCGAAAAAGAAAAAGAACGACAAGTACTTGAAATGAAAAGAAGACGTGCCCTGTATTTGAAGAACATCCCAAAAAAATCCGCAAAAGATAAAATTGCCATTATTGTGGATGATGGCATTGCAACAGGTCTCACCATGCAAGCAGGGATTAAGGAATTAAAATCCAATCAACCAAAAAAAATTATCGCAGCCGTCCCTGTAAGCCCAAAAAGCACCGCACAATTGTTGACCAGTATGGTTGATGAATTTGTGGCCATTGAAATCCCCCCAGATGGGCAATTTTTGGGAGCCGTAGGAGCTTATTATGATGAATTTTACCAGGTAGAAGACCAGGAAGTTATCGATATTTTATCTCAAAATTCTTAATAAAAGTGGAAAAAATACATTAAATAAAAAAACCGAATCATCGCTTTAAACAGCATTAATTCGGTTTATCTAAACTTGGACTAAGTGGATTTACTTTTTCTTATTCCCTGACTTAACCTTAATTTTTTTTGTTTCAGCATGTTTGGCTAATTGAAGAGAAACTTTTAAAATTCCATCTTCGTAAACAGCTTGTGGCTCTTGCTTTTCATCAATTTGAGCAGGCAATGGAATAGAGGAGGAATAGCTTCTTTTAGAAAAACGATAAAAATTTCTTTTTTTGTCTTTTTCTTCTTCTTTTAATTCTCCTTTTATCCAAAGAACCCCTTTATTTAAGCTAACCTCAATATCGTCTAAACTAAGTCCTGGAACAGGCACTTCTACATGAAGCTGATTATTCTCTTCATAGATACGCACACCTTTTATAGAAAAATCGTCGGATAGCACATTACCAGCAAAAAGATTCGGCCATAAGTTTGCGAGCTGTGTAAACGGTCTATCAGAAATAAGATCGGGTAATAAATCTCGAGCCATAATTCATCTCCTTTAAATGATATAAAACGCATTTTTCCCTTCTCTACCATATGAATAAATAGAAGGGATGTATTCTCTCATTTACAGGATATAAAAAATTTTAATCAAGAAGTTATTGACGACCTTTGATGTGCAAATCTAAAACATTCTGCATTTTTCAATGGCTCGTTCCTGAAGATCTTTCATTTTGCATGTTACGGCCTCTTCCTGCTCGGCAAGCCTCATGATTTTTTCTACATGATTGTTAAACAAATCAACATCTGTTTCTTCCTCAAAGCAAAGAATACTATCTTCTTCCCAAAATAATCCTTCCTTAGCATTCATAAATTCAATCAGTTCAATTGCCGTCTGCATAAACTCTTTCTCGATGGAAACATAACTTTCCCACAAAGGATTTGATTGTGCATTTCCTCTTTCCATGCTAGCTTTGCAGCGAATTCTTAATTCTTCACGGGGTAATTCAGCTATCTCATTATCTAAATTCAGCATGTATTTTTTGAGATTAAGATCTAAAATGCTGATTTCTGCCAACAGAATGTTAAGTTTTTCTATTAACTCTGCCCGCTTCAACTGATCGCATAAGCTTGTTGGATCAAATAATTGTTCCAAGCCCGATTCTTCTAATTTTAGATTATATTTTTGCATGTCATCCACACGGCTAGTAACGAGCTTGTCAATGATCCGTAAGACATCTGCCATGTCCCCATATTCATCCGTTGAATATTTTTTTTCTGAACTATCCACACTCACTCTTAAAGGATCTTTTTCAAGCATATCCAATAAGGCTAATTTCGTATTTTCAAATTCTGTTTCAATTGCTTCTTGGCTTGTTGATAAAGTCTTAATTCCAGCAATTAATGAAAATAATGTCGCAAAGCAAATTAACCCATATGGAGCATTTTTACTTTTAAAGAACTTTGAAATTCCATAAGCAAACAATGCGGCCCAAAGTGAAAATCCGGTGAGTTCACAAACTTGCCATGCAATGCTATTTTGGGAGCTCATTCCGTTAGCACATAAAACGATAATCCAAAAAACAACACTGAGAACTGACATCACTGTAATCAAATTTTTCATGGCAACCTTCACTCTTTCATTCATGATTTGCTATTTTAAACTTCAGAATATTCGTACAAAAGAGAATAAATTGTCAAAATATAAATATAAAACACAGGAAAACAACGACGATAAGCTAAAAAGCCCTGAGAGCTTTTGCAATTGTCATTCTCGCGACACGAATACCAGCAAAAGTGGATGCAATGATAGCTGCTGCAGAACTGAGCCCAAGCGTTACGTACACCATGGACCATTCGAATTCAAAAGAAATGTAAAAAGGACGTGTCAAACCTGGACCTGGGGGCATTAAAATCCCGTTGTCAAGAAAGACTTTTAGGATGACATAAGCCACACATATTCCTAAGCAACTTCCTATCACTCCGAGATATGCGCCTTCTAGAATAATTAAACGTATGATATCTGCAATCGATTCTCCATTAGCGCGAAAATTCCCAATCTCTTGCTTTCTTTCTAATATAGAGGATGAAATAGAATTAAAAATTCCTAATAAAACAATCGATAGAATAATCATTTGGATAACATGAAATTGTGCATGGAGCCAATCAACAGAATGTTGATAGTAAACTTTGTCCAAAATTGCAAAAGAGGTTGTTTCAAGATTCGGAAATTTTGCTTCTAATGCTTGTGAAAAGGCATCCCAATCCGAATCACTTCGCAATCCCACAGAGATTAATTCGATTCTGGAAGTCTTTAATAAGGCCTGTGCTTGAGATAATTGAATCCGAAAGATGCGATTATCAAAATCGAGAGAACCAGTATGAAAAATTCCTGTTACAATAAATGTTTTTTCACTCATTGTTCCATCTATGGATGTCACAAATAAAGAGATCTCTTCTCCTGGAGATACATCCAAAGCTTTTGCTAATCCCTTTCCTAAAAGAATCCCGTTTTCTTGGTGGACAAGTGTTTCTCCAGATTCCACGTTCAGGCTATAAAAGAATTCCGCCTCTTTTTCGGCCACAATTCCATGCCCATATCCACTTACCCCCACGTTTCCTTTTTTCAATAACGCTGGAAAGTTTACGCGTGGGAAAACATGCTCAACTGATTTTTGCGTAGATAAAAAAGCTTCAATTTCCTCACCATTGCTCATCCAATGATTCCATGGATCCACATAAACAGTTTCGCGGTAATCTCTTTCATTAATTTGACCATGTCCATAATGGGCATGAATCGTATTTTCCTTATATTGATTCAATACACCGTGAATAAATCCTTTGAAGGAAAATAAAACACCGGTTCCTAATGCAATTGTAAGTAGTATTGCCAGCGTTCTTCGATAATTGCGAAATAGATTCATGAAAGAAAGAAAAATCATAGCGCTCTTCTAGTTAATATTTCTGATAAAATTCCGTCCTTAATCAAAAAATTATAATCTGAATAAGATTGAACCATGCTGTCGTGAGTGGTTAAAAGAACGGATACCTTTTTTTCCTCAGCTAAAAATTGGAAAATGTCCATAATTTCGCGGCTTGTTGCTTGGTCTAGGCTTGCAGTGGGTTCATCTCCGATAATGACTTCTGGATTTTTTGCGATCGCTCTGGCAATGGCAACCCTTTGCCTCTGTCCTCCACTTAATTCAGATGGTCTTTTTTTACGATGGTCCCACAGGGATACAGCTTCCAAAGACTCTTGCGTTCTCTTTTTGACTTCGTTGCTAAGCAGACCTTGTCTATGCAAAAAATACGAGACATTCTCCTCTGCTGTTAAAACAGGAATTAAATGAAATTGTTGAAAAATGAATCCAATTTTGAATTTCCGAATATGATTTTTCCGTGATTCATTCATTTGAGAAATGTCTTCATTTTGGAAATAGATGTTCCCCTTTTGTAGAGGTTCAATAAATCCGAGAATATTTAATAGTGTTGATTTTCCAGAGCCGGATGGACCAGAAAGAGTCACGAGTGATTGGCTTGGAATATCAAAGGAAATATCACGAAGAGCATCAACTAAGTGAGATCCTAGTTTGTAGGAAAAAGCCACATTTTTTAGACAAAAAACAAAATCTTTCTTATTCATTTTCAATAATCCATTAGTTAATTAACGGATTATCAATTAATTACTTTTTAATATCAATAAAAATGAATTTAATACTATTTAATATGGGATGTTTCAATGCTTTTTTCAGAGAGAAACGCCATAACTGGTGCACATAAAAAAGAAATAATTTGATTAACTATTCCTAACCAAATTAAAAAAATAATATCTGCCGGCCAAAAGCTAATAAAAGGAATTAAAATGACAGCGATCACAGCATAAATAATCGCTGAAATGATCTCTTGCTTACAAGAGAGAAAAGCCCTCCACAAACTTGTTTTTGCCTTAAATTTATCTGTGCGAATCCATGTCAATTGACTTGACATCCACGCTTTATAAAACGCAACATTCCGCGTAAAAATGAGCGATCGCGCCGCTAAAGCCGATAATAGGTATTCCTTCCAAGATCCACCAAGTAAGCGGATAGACAACCAATTACAAAGAATATTCTTAATAAAGACGATAGGGATAGCCCACAACACAGCTTTTGGCAATATGAAGGACTGCTGTTTTACAATAGCAAACCACAAGCATATGCACAGAATAGGAATATTGATGAGAAAGCTCAAGGATTCACTAAAGAAAATGGATAAACTGTGAAAAATTTCACCAAATTTTTGCGCTAATGAAAGACCGTTCTTTGCCCAAGGCAAATAGAGGCGCCAATGTTTTTGGATTTGTTGAACAGGGCCTGCTGACCACCGAAAACGTTGCAGCTTGTAACTTTCAAATGTTTCGGGGATTAACCCGTAACCAAAGGTTTCTTTTAGATAATAGCCTGCAAAACCTAATGCGTGGATCCGTACGGCGACTTCAGAATCCTCTGTAAGACACCATTCTGCCCATCCTCCAACTTCATCTAGTGCAGTTCGACGAATTAAACACATAGTCCCAATCGTGTAGGTCACATCCCATTCATTTTGGCCTGGCAGCTCCAATTTGAAATGGGTTTCATATTCATAATAACAAGCCGCTTGATAATGACTATGGTCCCAATCTCTATAATCCTGACAAGATTGTACAAAGCCAATTTTTGGATCGTCAAAAAAGCCCACAAGACGGCTTAAAAAATCTTCCTTAGCCACATAGTCTGCATCAAAAACCGCAATCAATTCAGCTTGTGAAGCAGTGCATTTTAGACAGGCATTAAGTGCTCCAGCTTTAGCCCCTGCTAGCTTGTCGATGTGATAAAAGCGGAAACGCTCGCCAAGCTGCAAACAATGTGCTTCAACAGGAGCCCAGACCGTTGGATCTTTGGTATTGTTATCTAATACGATCACTTCAAAATGGGGATAGTTAAATCGGGAAATAGCATTAAGTGTTTCGATAACAAGTTCTGGGGGTTCATTGAAACAAGGAATGTGAATCGAGACAAAGGGGGAATTTTTTTTTGATTGATCTGCGATTGTCAGTCCCCTTTTCAATCTAGGAAAACGAAAATATAAATCTGAATACCTGACTAGTGTAATCCAACTCAGCATCACCGTGTTGAATATCATCAAACAGCCGAGCGACCCCATTAAAGTAATGAAAATAGCAGCACTTAGCCAATGCTCAAAATAATGGAATGAGGCCATTACAAGTTCACTCAGCCAAACAATTCCATAAAAGGCGGGTAAGATCATGCTCACTAAAAAAAAGACACCAAATAATGAGATCGTCGAAATCAATCTATAAAAACATAGAACAAGCAACACACTGACGCATAAAGTCGCCATCACAGGCAAAAGTTCATGTATCATTGTCCAAGTTGCACATGCAATTCCTAGAAGCGTGATTGACCAAATAATCCCGGAGACTAAATTTGACTTCCATCGAAAATAATAAACGGCCAAAAGCAAAAAAGCTGAGGCCAAAAATAGAAACATAGAAAAATAAAAGCCGGCCGTTGTAAAAGCTGTTATTGGCAACTGAAGCATTTCGATTCTCTCTTTCGTATACTACCAATCCATAACATTGATTGACTAAAGTAGAGAAGTATTTTGTTTTCCTTAAGCGAGTAATAAGCCTTCTATGACACACCATTTTTCCTTTGCGATAGGAATCGTCAAATTTATTTTTTTTATTCTTTTTTTCCTTTCTTTACAGGCTAACGAATTTGACGCTGAGTATTGGCAATACTTTACTTTGAAAAATTTTGAAAAAGGACCCTACAGGCTGTATTCGTCTGGTGAATTCAGGATGGATCGCGACGCTTCAACACTCTATCACTATCGCATCACAGAAAATTTCGCTTACAAAGCGACTTCATGGCTTGATTTGGAAGCTCATTACAGTTTTATTCGCACTAAACCGATCGAAACAAGAATGTTTCATCATACGCATCGCTTAGAGCTGGAAATCAATCCATCCCTCCAGCTAAATGATCGCGTAGTTATCAAATGGCGTAACCGTCTCCAAATCCAAAAAAGGCAAAATAACCCCCGCATTGAATACATCTTTAGACATCGCATCATGTTAGTTTTTCCTCTTGAAAATTGGGGAAAATTAACTGAAATCAAATGCTATGATGAGCTTTTTTATCATTGCCATTCTCACCATTTTACTCAAAATCGTTTTTTCCCCATCGAAATGACTTTTAAGTTTAAAAAAACATATTTGAATATTTTTATTATGCTGCGACGATTTGCTAACCAAGCCACTCGAACACGTCTTAGTAGCGTGTGTCTTGGTTCCGAAGTCGGTTTCTAAATAAAGAGCTTTCGAAGTCGCATAAAAAATATCCCTGCAGTGATAAGCAATAGAAAACCCCCTACATGCATGGGAAGACTTGGATAATGCCCAACGAAAGAGCCAGAACACAGAGGACTAAAAATGAGCGCAGCGGCATTTACAGAGCTTAAAATGCCTAAAGCTTCCCCCTGATTTTCTGAAGAAATGCTATTCGAAACAAGTGTTGTAGAAGAGGGAGTCACAAAGGCGACAAAATAACAAATGAGAAATAAGAGCGGCCAAATTAAGAATGAAATCGGCAAAAAAGGAATGCTTAATATCGTGATTCCTGACAGCAAATTCCCCCAGAAAAAAAGCTTTTCTGCAGTCAAAAACTTGGTGAAAGGTCGAATAAGCAAACCTGTGCTCAAAGCATAAAAGCATCCTGATGCCGCATAAAAAACACCCAACATTGTTGCTGTAAAATTCAGCTGAGAAATCAAATAAACAGGAGTAAACTCAAAAAAATAAGACCAACCAAAATTATGAAGGAATGAACAGAGAAATACGATTCTAATCTCTCTAAAATAAAAGGCTTTTTTTATGCTAGTCAATCCAGAGCATAAACTTAGCTTAAGCTTTGCAGAGATAAAATGTGTTTCTTTGAAAAGAAAAAAGACAAATAAAAAATTCAGACCAGTTAAAACCAGCGCTAAAAGAAAGGGTGCGCTGTAACCAAAGGATGACAATATCCCACCAAAAAATGGTCCTAGCGTAAATCCCACGCCTAAAGCCATACTGTATAATCCAAAATGGTTCGCTTTCTCCTCGTGAGAGCTTAAATCGACAAGCGTGGCTTGAACAATCGACATATTACCTGCCGCACATCCGATGATGATTCGCGAAGCTAATAAAAGCCAAATATTGCTTACGAATACCCCCCAAAGAGCGAAAAGATAACCTAACATTGCTATACCTATGCTGATTTGCAAAGGTTTTTTTCGACCCATATTGTCAGAAATCGATCCCCATAAGGGAGCACTAAAGAATTGGGCAAAGGGCATCAAAGCAATCAAAATTCCTAGCCACAGCCCCCTTAAATCCGCATTGGTTTCAATTGACAAAAGTCCTGCTGATTGATCAAACAGCATCGCAGCAAATAAGGGGTAGACAAGTCCGACTCCCATATAATCAACAAAAGCAATAAATAAGGTTGCATAAAGAGTATTTTTCTTAGAACTGGTCAGCAAAACATCTTGTGAAAAATGCATCCTAATCTCCGATAAAATTTAAAATAGAAAAAATGAATAATGACGTAATGGCCGGGGAAAAATGTAGGAATATAAAGAAAAATACAAAAGAATGGCTAAAAGCCATGTAGATGGTGCAATTAATTATACAAGAAAAATCATTTAATTCAAATCATTTTTGCTTACTTATAATGCAAATGCGCCTTTTTTCTAGCTAAAGATATGTGGAAATCATGACCAAAAAGTTTTGGAGTCGCCCCATACTTTTCTCTCAGTTTTTCTAGCTCTGGAGATTCTACCTGTAACACTGCATAACTGGTATTTTTTGATAATTGAAGAACCACAATTTTTTTGGGAATAAAATGGAAGGTTTTCCCTAACTCTTCTGGAGTAATGTGTTCATCTGCATAAAAAACGCTGATGTGAGCTCCTGGAGAATCTATTCTACGAAAATAGGGCGGGACCCTAAAACCATCTTCTTTAAGTCCTAGCATGGGAAAAAGCCTTCGAATATAGTCATCATCCACTTTAAGATAGACAAATCCATCTGATTTTCCCACTAATTTTCCCTCTAGTGGTAAGTGTTCGGTAGCATAGCTGACAACACTCTGCCAGGCAGGATTTTCCCTGACGACTAAATGCTTTTTTTTGTGCACGTTTTCTCTTGAGCACCCTAAATTAACCAGAGAAATAAACGCTAATATACAGTAGACGAAAATTTTAAAATGACTCATGAGATTCCTTATTTCATTCAAAAATACCCGCCCGAGATAAACATGATTTCTCCTGTAAATCCACGTGGAGTCATCTGATGCTAAAAAGACAACAGCAGGAGCGATATCTTTTGGCAGGCCAATTCTTTCAAGTGGGTTTTTGATTCCACTTGCTGACAAAATTCCCCTTTATCAATGCCCATGGAATGGACACCCTCAATCTCTACCATCCCGGAGTTGACCGAATTGACCCGGATCTTTCGATGGCCAAGCTCTTTACTTAAACACTTTGTGATTGGGTCAACAGCCCCTTTGCTTGCACTATAGACAGACATATTGGGGAGCGTGGAAACACTAGCCGTAGAACCAATATTAATGATACTACCTCCGGAGCCCCAAAATACTCTACAGCTTTTCGAGAGACCAAAAGTAACCCAAGCACATTTATTTCAAATATTTTATAAAAATGTTCTGGAGTAACATCTTCAATGGGGTGAAACTCCTATATCCCTGCATTATTTACCAAGATGTCAAGTCGTCCAAAGTGATTAAATGTTTCAGAGAAAAGGCGTTTAACGTCGTCAGGCTTAGAAATATTGGCCTGTATAGCAATGGCTTTTCCCTCCTTCTTGTCAATTTCCGCAACAACTTTTTCTGCATCTTCTTTGCTCGATGCATAATCAACAACTACAGCAGCTCCTTCCGCGGCAAAGTGCATCGCAATGGAAGCTCCAATGCCTTTTGAGCCCCCTGTTACAATCACCACTTTATCCGCCATCTTTTTTGACATATCAGCACCTTTAAAGGTATGTGTTCGAAATTAACATTATAAAAGCCGACATAATGCGTAAACATTTTTTTAATATTGTCATTTTCTAAATCTTTTTCTATGCTGTCCCTAAATCGTTCGCCAATATTTTTATTTAAAAACAAAGAGGCTTAATATGATTCAAAATGATTCTTCCGATAATACCCTTCCCAATTGGTTAGCTATCCCTGAATTTGTGGCTAAAACAACGACTGAAGAAAAAACGATCCGTGCCTGTCATCAATCTTTAGCCTTACTAAGTTTATATGGACTCTTTGCAGTATCGACTAGAGAATCCGGTTTTTTAGCTTATGCTTCCTATGCTTCAATGGCGTACAATATTCAAAAAATTGCAGCGGTTGTGCTAGGCTATTTGGTTTACCCAGCAGCCTTAACATCTTTCCCTTTTTGTGGTCGCAAGTCCATTAAAGAAGAAGGTGCTGAGCAAATCGCAAACCTTCGAAATGAGAGTTATGTCGTTAAAGAATTTTTTATCAAAAAATCTGGAATTGCGTATTCCGCGATTCTTGTTACGGATCAAACCCGCATTAAAAATGGGAAATGGGTGATTTGTGCTCTAGGAAATGGCATGGATATGGAAACCCATGTCTATCGATTTGCAAAGGAACATTTTGCATATGATTGCAATACATTGTTGATAAACGGTCCTTCTGTCGTTTCAAGCAAAGGCTGGCCAACCCCTTATCAGATGGGCGCTGGATTTGAAGCTGGAATACAATTTTTGGAACAGACAATAAAAGCAACTCATATCATCATGAAAGGCTTATCTCTTGGCGGAGCTATGATGGCTAAAGCCATTGAACAGCATGATTTTAACAAGGGGCAAAAAGACGGCATTCAGTATTTATCGATTACAGATCGTTCATTCAGTGATTTGGCCAAAACTGCAGGAGCTATTATAAGCCAGTTTTCAAGCCCCTTCATGGGATGGATAGTTGAACGAATTTTCTATCTTGCTAATTTGAATATTAACGCGATAAACGCGGCCCAAAAGCTCAGTCAGCTCGACATCACGCATATCATTATTCAGCATGTTTCACCTGAAGCCAAAGGGGGAGATCATATTATCCCCGACAAAGTTTCCCTTGCCGTAGCTTTGCACGAAAATCCCACACTCGAGCACAAAATATTTTTAGAGTCGAGATCGATTCTTCAGAATAAAGCACTTCCAAATGGTATTCAGAACCTATTAAATGTTCAAATAGAAAAATTTTTAAATTAAAACAAGATTAGAATTTCATAGAAAAATTGACCTCTCTTTTGAATTTTCTCTTCTCTAGTGTAAAAAATCCGGCCCCTATAGAATTTATGGGGGCTTGTCTAGTGGATTGCATTAAATTTGATGAAAACCCTTAGACTAGAGATTCAAAAAGAAACAACCTATGATCAAACAATAACTATTGCTTCCAACCACATAATTGAAAGCATTTTAAAAGAGAATGAAAAGATCTTGCTCTTTCATATTGGCAAAATAGAAAACACTCCTCCAGAACTCGATTGCACAAGAGGAAATGCATTGGGCAATTATTTCTTAAAGAATTAACACAATTTAGTGAGTAATTTTCTTAAATTGCAGGCTTCAATAAAAGCCTGCATAATAGAGTGATCAAAAATGAAAATTCATCATTTATAAATGCTCATAATTAGCTACAGTGTAAAATTAATCGTCTTTATGTCACCTGCATTTATGGTATTGAAGGGCTCGTTCACAATTATTCCCCGTTTATCGGTTTCTACTGTGACTATTAGTGGAGTTAATACGGGGTTAATCGGTGATGCGCCGCTTACTCCAACAATAATAATTCTCCAAACCCCAGCAGGTAAAGGCGATACTTGGAACCAAACCACACCATCGCTAGTATTAGGAAGTACTGTGACGCTGTAGCCCTGAGAATTTCCATCTGGGTCTATTTGCGCAAAAGATACAGTGAAAGTGTCATTTTCCAGAAAAATCCCCTCCAAAAAGAAATGAGGTCGTTATATTATCTTCGAGAGTTTCTGGAGGACATACTGGACATTCTGGGCAAACGGGACAGTCTGAGCCGTTGGGCATACTGGGCACTCTGGACAGGTAGGCTTAACAACTTTCATTTTTGTATGATTATTATTATCTTTTCCGATGTAATAACCACCAACGCCTGTCGCTGCTAAAAGAGCAGCATTGAATAGACATTTTTTTACTTTATCCATAGGACGTTCGTAAGAAACATCACAAGTTTCTTCATTTGTCATTTCCTTATAAATTTCTGTATTTGTTTCGTCGTCAAACGCTTCATCAGCTTGAATTCTGATTGGATTCATCAAAAAAAAGCTGGCTGTCATAAAACTTAAAAAACAATTCAAAAAAAATCTCAGAAGAATTTACTGCCTTTTAAAAAGATCTTTATTTCACGCCCTTTTACATATATTTTTTATTTGGTTTTGTCTTGTCGAAAGACATCAGGAAGTGGATATTTGCGATTTTCATCGTATATTCATTTTGCAAAATGATCTCATGCAAAAACTTAATCAAAAATCTCGACTTACTACATCGCTTCTTCTGGGATCTGCAGATGAATAAAAAATGTGAATCAAATGAACTAGATGACCATTTTTAAATTTTAACTTTGCCCTTGCCAAAATAGTTCCTCTTCCAGAAATTCAAGAAGAAAACAATCTTCTCTCATTGCTCTCGCCTAGCAAAGTAAACTTATCTCATCACATTGGAATTATCTATACTGAGAGAAAAAAACTCCTATCTCCTACAAATTAAATAGTTATGAAAACAATCCTTCCCTTTTTATGAAAAAACTATTTTCAGCTGATTGATAAAAAGTTAATCTAGAAAATATGTAAGTTTCTTACAGAAACCTACATATTTAAAGCTTAGAAGAGGTAGGGAACCGGAAAACCTGTCAATGAAGATTGTCCTGCTCTAATAGTAATCGCATTAAACGTATAACTATCTGAATTTACTGATACTGAGTAATCTAATACTGAAAAGCCTATTGTAGTATTAAATGGAGTCGCAACAATTTCAAAATCACCGCCTGGAAAAGTTCCACTTTGTGAAAGCGTAACGGTGTTTCCTGCAGTTACCACTTGTGTTGTAATGCTTCCATCAGTGGCGTACAATGAAACTGAAGTATCAGGCCCTGAAACAAGAGTCGCCTGCACAGTCACAGTTCCTGTAAATGTTAACGTTGTAGTAGGGCATGTGGGACATGTGGGACAAGTTGGGCATGTTGGACAGGGACAAGTTAATGAAAACATTTCACATGGATATAAACCTAGCAAACAAACAAGGAGCAAACCTTGGAGAAGCGAAATAAAATTTCTCATCTAAAGCTCCAAACTATGAAGAAATTGTAAAGTTAATTGTCATGATATCGCCTGGGGTAATTCCACCAAATGTCTCTTGTGCGATAATACCAGAATTAGCTGTTGACACGGTGACAAATATCGAAGGCAGCACAGGCTGAGATGCGCCATCCACTCCTGTGATGATAAGCCTCCAAATCCCTGGCGTAAGAGGGGGACCTTGTATTCTCTGAGCCAATTTTGTTTGACTCGGCGATACAGTAATGCTATCGTTACGATAACTTCCATCAGGAGATACAAACGCAAAAGCGATGGTAAGTGAACTAGTCGTTATAAAATCTCCACTAACGGTAACCGTTACAGTCACCGTATCATCAACGCTGGTAGAAGGACAGCCACATGTTGCACAAGTCGGACATACACAATCAGGTGGACATGGAGAACATTCTGGACAAACAGGGCAATCTGGCTTAATCACCTTTTTTTTTGTATGGCTATTATCTTCCCCTAAATAATACCCCCCGACTCCCGTAGCAGCGACTAAAAGGGCTGCACTTAATAGATAATTTCCTAGATTCGACTTAGGAGGTTGTCTTAGTGGGTCAACATCTTCTTGATATACCGTTTCTTCAACATTCTCCGTCTTTTCCTCGTCACCATCCACTTCTTCCGCATGTATTTTCATGGGATTAGCCAGAAAAAAACAGGCTGTCATAAAACTTAAAAAAATATTGAATAATGGTTTCATCATATCATCTCACTGTAATAAACAGTCTTTAGTTCAAGTTCATCTTGTTTGTAAACTTTTTTTACACACGCAATATTCATATTCACTCACAACTTAGCAACCCCGTAAAAATTTACTCGATTTCTTCTTTAAAAATGGTAAGGAACGTTAAAACGTGTGATCGCTGATTCACCAGCGACTGCAGAAATACTGGCAAACGTGTATACGGGACCGTTCATAGATACATTGTAAGTCAGTTCCGCAAAACCAGTTGATGCATTTATAGGTGTTGCAATAATTTCAGCCGATCCAGCTGGAAAGGACCCACTAAGAGAGAGCGTGATTGTATTTCCTGCAGACAATGTTTGTGTTGTAATGCTTCCATCTGTTGCAACCAATGATACTGTAACATCAGGTCCCGTGTGGAGAGTCACTTGAACATCTATAGGTCCATCGTAAAACACAAGAGGAGGACATGTGGGACA
Organism: Parachlamydia sp.; assembly: GCF_050255895.1. Lineage (NCBI taxonomy): Bacteria > Pseudomonadati > Chlamydiota > Chlamydiia > Parachlamydiales > Parachlamydiaceae > Parachlamydia > Parachlamydia sp. The sequence continues at coordinate 12,697 of NZ_JBFWIR010000002.1, read as the reverse complement.
TGTCGGGCATGTTGGACATGTTGGGCACGGACAAGGTGCTGAAAAAATTGCAAATGGATACAAGCTTAGTAAACAAACAGCAAATAAACCTTTGAGAATTGAAACAAAATTTTTCATCTAAAGCTCCAATCTAAGGAATTGTAAAGTTAAGGGTTAGCACGTCGCCTGGATTTACCGTATTAAACGTCTGGCTAGCGATCAGCCCAGAAGAAGTAAAGACATCGACAACTAACACTGGTGTAGAAATAGGCGATGCCCCATTGACTCCCATCACAACAATTTTCCAAACTCCAGGAGATAAGGGTGGGCCTTGCTCCAATGATACGCTTGTCGTTACGTTAGGAACCACCGTAATGCTATCGTTACGATAATTTCCATCGGGAGAAACTAATGCGTAAGAGATGGTCATTGTATTCGTGCCAACAGTATCGCCGTGAAAAGTAAACACAGCATTCACATTGCTATTAACAGTATCTGTTGGACAAGCCGGACAAGTGGAACAAGTTGGACATTCACCACAGTTAGTCGGACATGTTGGACAATCCGGGCAAACTGGACATTGAGGTCTGATCTTTTTTGTTTTCGGATCGTTACCCGCATAATAGCCACCCACTCCAGCAGCGACAGCAGCAATAATCGCGGCACCGAATAGGTATTTTTTAATGTTTGATTTGGGATAATAAGGAACATCACAAACTTCTGTAGAAATTTCACTGGCTTCCGTGCAAGATGTCTCTTCATAAATTTCTGTATTTATTTCACCACAGACTTCATCAGCCTGAATTCTGATAGGAGCGATCAGAAAAGAGCAAGCGGTTGTCAAACTTAAAAAAACGTTAAAAAAATATTTCATAAATATCATCTCACTTTTAAAAACATCGTGTACCTGATAACCATTTACCGTGTAAATATTTTTTTACTATTTTGAAAAATTCTCTTCTTTGAATAAAATTTAAAAGTTCTTAAAAACATGTCCTAAAATGGGCGAGCACAAAAAAAGATCGCTTATTTCAAGAACCATATTTTTCTATTTACAAAGTTGAATTTGAAAAAAATGCAAAAGCTTAAGCCATGAATCACGACTTGCTAAATCATTTTCACATGGAAATCCGCCCATTGAAAACCATAATTTTCCATGTGGATGATAGTAAACCGTTTCGGCAGGAAGATAAGGAACGTGGATCAAATGACCTGCTAATGGATAATCCAAATGTATACGTGTAATTTGGGATTGTTTTGCCTTTAGACGATCCATGATTTTGCTCGCAAACAGTGTAGAAGGCCACATCTGATCATCTCCTCCAGAAATAAGCAACAAAGAAGCTTGTAATTTTTCCACAGGAATTTCCGCAGCAGCGTAATCCTCAGGAAATTCTTGCATCCCTTGTAAATAACTTGTAGATATTGTGAGAGGATCTTCTGGATTCTGTCCTTTTCCATAACTGAGATCGCACATGGGAACAGGTGCATCGGGAATTAACGGCTCTCCCCGATATTGCCATGCCGGTACACGCTCGCTACTTAATCCTCCAAATACCACATAACTAGGAAGTGCAGCCACGATTGCCTGCACTTTTTCAGGAAATAAACAACCAATCAAAAGAGCAAGTTCCGCCCCCCTGGAGATGCCATAAATTCCCACACGATTTCCTAAAATATCATCTCTTTGAGATAACCATTCAAAAGCTCTTTCAAAATATTCTAAAGGGATGTTTTCAAGATTATCTGGCAATCCTTCGAGACCAAAATACCCCAAAGCAAGGACAGCAAAACCATTAGAGGCTATTAACCTAGCTCGGTTTTCACTTAGTCCCCCATTGGACCCACCTAATACGATAATGACAGGCAAAGGTGCTTGTGAGAAAGGAAGAAATAAAGAGCCTACTAAACCGTCTTCTTTAACCTCTATTTTTACCATCTCGAAAGATTGCCTCAGTCGTTGAACATTTTTGATATCCACGGTTTCCCCTTGAACGAACAATTTTAATTCAACTTCAAAATCTCCCTTTTTTTTAAAGGAAGCGAAAGGATTTAAAGTGGGTTTCATGGTCCAAAACAACCCCATTCCATCAGCCTCTTCATAAGCTCCTTCAATAGGATTTTGTGCATTCACGTATATAATACCGGTTTCATCAGCCTCAAATGAAGCCCAAGAATTCCATTTTTCGCCTACATCATCCACGATTTCCGCTTTTATGGTTGCGTGTTGAAAAGGATCTAACTCATGCACTTCAATAGATAAAGGAACATCCATTAATGCACATGTAGGCGAAACTTCAAGTCTAGGCTTTGCAATGGCAAATTGAGAAAATAAAAAAATAAAAAAAATAGAAAGATATTTGGAGAACATGAGACTAACCTCAAAAAATTTCAGGAATATAGCAAAAATATGCATAAAGAATCGATGACTTATCAAAGACTTTGCACTGAATATTATGACCTTAATAAACCTTCACCCCGTCAGAAATGTTGGCCTACTATCTTGATTACGCCGTAAAAGCTGGTGGTCCCCTTTAGGGCCCATGTGTGGAACAGGACACTATCTCATCCCACTTTTAGAAGAGGCCAATTTTGAAAGCTTTTCAATCCATGGTTCTTATGCATGCATTTTTATTTCCACCGGTTTATTTTGCCTTTTAACGACAAAAAAAGAGACGATCCACGCTCTTTTACTTATCAAAAAAAATAATTACACAAACGATTAATCCTATTCGAGAGCAATAGAAAGAAAATTGGATAAAATCGTGATTAACACACTCTCTAAATTTAATCCTTCTTCAGGTATTGAAATACCACTTTGCCGCTATGAGTTATGGGAAAAAAATGAGATCTCAAGGTTTTGCAATGACAAAAAAGTGGCAAGTAGCATCAGTATTTTATATGAGAGTTGCCAGTCTAAAGTCAACCTTAGCTACAAAGAAATTTTAAAGCCCTCGCTTCTTGTTCATCTAATGACAGGGATCCATCAATCATTAGGTCACATTCTTTTTCTTCCGGTGCTAATAGAAAAAGAGGTCGAGACTTCAATAAATAACCTTCTAACTCATTCAAAACTCTCTGTAAATTATCTTGAGATCGATAATCTCTCAAAAGGCGTCTAGCAAGGGCGATATCAGGAGGGGTATCTAAGCAAATCAAGAAGTCAATATGCTGCCCTGTTGCGTGGTGACAATATCCAAGAGGGGCATCAAATAAAATGTAAGGAGTTGGAATGAGCTCTTTTTTTGTGGCAGGACAAACAATTGTTTGCCCCCGTTTGAGAACTTTTAATGTCGCGGCCAAATCATCATAAATCCAATCGTCATAATTGTGGCTTGTTTCAAACCAATGCACGTAATCCTCGGGTCCTTGGGATATTTCATCGAAGTCATCCCAAAATAAGGCGGTCGCATTTAACGTTTTTGCAAGTCGTTTTGTCAAAGTTGACTTCCCCGCTCCAGATATGCCACTAATGCCAATAACAAAGGAGGGGTTTTCATTCATAAAAATGGAATTCGTTTAGGGTAATGAAAGGGTGAACAAGCCCACCCCAGAATTTATCTCTCTATAATGTGGAATGACGACTAGGAATGTGAATGCCCTATAGGTTCGTCCGAAAAACCTCTCAGGAATCTTCTTTTACTTACAGCGACACATTTTTCAAAAACATTTTTATCCTTAGCGGAACTTACGCATTGAAGAAGATTGTGAAAGTCTCGAAACTGCAAAGATTCAAATGAGGCATACACTTTTTTTTCAAAGAAACCGGGTTTGAAAGTCAAATTCGCTTTTAAAAAAGAATTCGCGTATAAACGATATTTGATTCTTTGCCAGGTTAAAGCTTCCTTGCAGCTCATCGAATAAAATTCTTCATTCCCATCTTCAAAATGTAGTGTTATATGGACATGGCAACTCATGGTCTATCCTCCACATATTCTAAAAGCAGTTAGGATAAATAGGGAATTCAATTAAAGCAAGAGTCTCGCGCTTTATTTCCATCGCTCCAATAGATGATCCCCGACCCTTAGCGCATTTGCAATGGTTGTAAGAGAGGGATTCACAGCTCCGATGCTTGGGAAAAAGCTGGTATCCACCACATATAAATTATCAAGCTCATGTGCCTTGCAGTTTACATCGAGAACGGAATTTTTAGGATCTTTTCCAAAACGACAAGTTCCCGCTTGGTGTGCGACACCTGCAATAGGGATGTCTGTTTTTAGATAAAGATTGCGAGGAACTAAATAGTCTGGGTGCATTCCAAGATGATTAAGCATGGATTTAAGTTTTTCATAAAGCTTGAGCTTGGGTATCTGATTATTCGGAGTGTAGCTAAGCCTTACATGCCCTTGTTTATCTATTGTTATCCGATTATTAGGTGTCGGCAAATCTTCAGTTGTCAACCAAAAGTCCACAGCATGCCGCGCTAAATCGTTGAGAAGGATAAGCGGCAATATAGCTGTTTCGATGGGTTTCTCGCCTCTATACATCGGACCTTGTGACTTGCCTACCATTTGAATGCTTCCCATGGGAAAGTTAAACCCTTCCATGCCAAAATAAAAGTCGTTAAGAGCCAATGTTTTTTGGAAATAGGTAAGATTTGGCTCTCTTGAGATCGCTAAAACGGCCTGACTATTATGAAACATGTAATTGCGTCCCACTTGATCAGATCCGTTTGCTAATCCATTTGGATGTTTGTCATTTGCGGATGAAAGCAATAGCTTAGCGGAATTCGCGGCTCCACATGACACGACAATGAGATTACCTTTAAAGCTCTCTTTTAACCCGTTTATCTCCACAACAACTTCATTAACGGTTTTCCCTGATGCATCTGTATTTAATTTGATGACTTTAGCATTTGTTAAAAGAGTGACATTTGGGTAGGCAATCGCAGGGCGCACGCCCACCATTTCTGCATCTGCTTTCGCTTGAACAAGGCAAGGGAAACCGTCGCATGTTTGACACCGGATGCAACGACTATAAGGAGGATTTTTTTCATCGAGCATGATTGCACAGGGTGCTGGAAAAGGATGATAGCCCGCATTTTTAAGATTATCGTAGAGCTGCTGGATGCGTGGTTCATGCGAAACAGGTGAATAAGGAAATGGCGTACTTGCTGGAGGTTCTGTCGGATCAATCCCTCGCTCACCATGTACATAGTACATCTTTTCGGCTTTTCCATAATAAGGTTCTAATTCCTCATAACTAATGGGCCATGCCGGAGATATTCCATCATAATGTTGGAGTTCACCGAAATCTTCTTTTCGTAATCTGTAAAGAGCTGCGCCATACATTTTTGTCGCACCTCCTACAAAATAATGCACTTGTGGTTGAAAAGTTTTTCCTTGATCGTCATGCCAGGTATCGGGTGAAACATAGCGATTTTTGACAAAAACGTCTTCAGCTTGCCAATTTTCAATTTCTCTTTTAAGCCAATCTCCACGCTCTAAAATCAATATCCGCTTCCCTGATTGAGCCAGATGACAAGCCAAGGTTCCCCCTCCAGCCCCACTTCCAATGATGATCACGTCATATGCATCCATAAAAACTCTCTTAATCTTTTTTTGCCATCATTCTTGCCTAAAGACTCCAAATCTTTTCTTCTGAAAGTTTGTCTGGAGAGATCCCTTGGGCAACAAATTTTCCATATTGATGGATAAGTTTAGCCACTAAGCTCGTCCACCCCGTTTGATTGCTAGCCCCCAACCCTTTGCCTGAATCCCCATGAAAGTATTCATGAAACAAAATGTAATCTTTCCAGTGCGGATCGGTTTGAAATTTTTCAATATTGCCATAAACGGGTCGACGCCCATTTTGATCTTCTAGAAAAATATCAATAAGCCTCTTAGAAATATCCAAAGAGACCTCCCAAAGGTTTCGCATTTGCCCTGATCCCGTGGGACATTCAATTTTTAAATGGTCATCGTAGTAATAATGAAATTTTTGTAAGGATTCAATCAGCAGAAAATTGAGGGGAAACCATACAGGGCCTCGCCAGTTAGAATTTCCTCCGAAGATAGGTGTGGTAGATTCTGCAGGTTCATAGTCGAGTTTGAATGCTTTCCCATTTAAAAATACGGTAAAAGGTTGATCTTTTAATCGTTTCGAAACAGATCTAATTCCATTCGGACTTAAAAACTGCTCTTCATCTAAAACTTTTTCCAAAACGCGAGTCAGCTTAATTTGATTGGTAAAAGCAAGTAAAATGCGCTCGTGTTGCCCTCTTTTGCGCAAATCCGCGATGTTGTGAAGGCGTTCTGCCTGATTTTCCACAAACCAAACGAAACGGCGTCGGTAATTTGGGAATTTGCTTGGAACATCCGCATTATTGGTTGCCACCACAAATAAGGGAATAATGCCAGTCATGTTATCTTGAGACATGTTCACTTTTTCACCGTCCGCTTTTATCATCAGCCCATAATAAAAGCCATTTTCAGTATCCCACAAACCATCTACTTCTCCTGTCACATTGTTGATTGCATCCGCGATGCAAACAAAGTGCTCAAAAAATTTGGTGGCGATATCTTCATAAACAGGATCTTCATCCGCAAGCTCTAGAGCAATTTGAAGACAGTTTAAACAATACATCCCCATCCAACCTGTGGCATCAGGTTGTTCCAAATATCCTCCATCAGGACATGTAAGCGAACGATCAAAAGCCCCAATGTTATCTAATCCTAAAAATCCCCCTTCAAAAATATTGCGGCCGGCTGTGTCTTTGCGATTAACCCACCAACCAAAATTCAATAATAGCTTATGAAAGATCCGCTCTAGGAAATTCCTATCTTTTCTTCCGTACATCGTACTTTCAATCTGATAGACACGCATAGCTGCCCATGCTTGTACAGGAGGGTTAACATCGGAAAATTTCCATTCATAGGCGGGTATTTGCCCATCTGGAGCCATGTACCACTCACGTGTTAACAAAAGCAATTGCTCTTTTGCAAACTCTGGATCAATCATGGCTAAAGATATGGTATGAAAGCCTAAATCCCATGCAGCAAACCAAGGGTATTCCCATTTGTCAGGCATCGAAAAAATATCATAGGCATCTAGATAAGGCCAGTGATAATTTCTCCCTTTTAAACGCTCTTGAGGAGGTTTAGGTTGCGAGGGATCTCCCTCTAACCATTTTTTTACATTGTAGTGGTAACATTGTTTATTCCACAGCAACCCTGCAAAGGCCTGCCTTTCTACATTCCGCATATCCTTTGACAAAGGATAAGGGGTCACGCTTAAATAAAAGGCGTCTGCCTCAACTTTTCTTTGTGCGAATATTTGATCAAATTCTGCCGCAAAAGGATTTGCCAAGTTGTCTCGATTAGTTAGGCGTAATTTGATGACTTTGGTTTCTCCAGCCGTGACATCCAAACGATAACTGATCGTGGCTTTCGTTCCTTTTTCACCATTGATGCTGTTTTGCGATCCGTGAATCAGGAATTCATTCACTCCATCTTTTGTGTAGGATGATTTATTGGGGATTTGAAACAATTTTTCTTGGTTAGTTTCATTTTCTGTAAAATAAACAGCATCGGGACTATCACAATATAGCCAATAGTCTCCTAAACCAATATGAGAGGCTTTTAGAACATGTTTTTCTTTTGTAAGCGAGATGACCGGCTTCGCGTTATTCGTATCCCATGACCATGTATTCCGAAACCATAGTGTGGGGAGTAAATACAAGACCGCAGATTCTGGCCCTCGATTGGCAACAGTAAATTGAATTAAGAGATCTTCGGATGAAACTTTTGCATATTCCGTAAAGACGTCGAAATAACGATTATCATCGAAGATGCCCGTATCTAAAAGCTCATATTCCGGTTGTTCTCGTGTTCTTTGCTTATTTACAGAAACTAATTCATCGTAAGGAAAAGCCTTTTGTGGATATTTATAAAGATGCTTCATGTAAGCGTGGCTGGGGAGGTTGTCTAAATAAAAATAATATTCTTTTACATCCTCTCCATGATTCCCCTCTGGACCTGAGACTCCAAATAAACGCTCTTTCAAAATGGAATCTTGTCCATTCCATAGAGCCAAGGCAAAACAGAGCTGCTGTTTTTCATCCGAAATACCCGCTAATCCATCTTCTCCCCAACGATAAGCACGCGAGCGAGCTTGATCATGCGGCAAGTATTCCCACGCAGTTCCTTGAGGGCTATAATCTTCTCGCACAGTTCCCCATTGACGCTCACTTAAATAGGGGCCCCATTTCCTCCATGAGGCTTGATTGAGCCGAATGTCTGACAGACGTTTACCTTCTTCTGTGGATTCAATATTCTCCATTTTACAATCCAGGACTTTGATGCATCAAACCACCATCCACAAATACGGTAGAGGCAGTCATATAGCTAGCCCCTTCTCCAGCAATAAAAGCGACGACTCTGGCAATCTCTTCTGGTTGAGCCATTCTACCTAAAGGAATTGTCGTATCCAGTTCTTTCATTAATGTGGCATTTTCCATCGTGGCGCGATTAATAGGAGTTGCAACTGCTCCAGGGCCAATTCCCGTCACTAAAATGTCATATTTGGCAAGCTCAAGAGCTGAGGTTCGAGTTAGCATCCGCATGCCGCCTTTCGACAGGCAATAAGAAATATTGTTAGGCATGGGCCAATCTTCATGTACAGAAGTGATATTGATAATCCGCCCGCCCTTACCTTGCTTAATCATTTGTTTGGCTGCAATTTGGGTCCCAAAGAAAGCGCTTTTCAAATTGATCGCTAAAACTCTTTCATACTGAGCTTCGGTTGTATCCAGGATAGAGGTTCTCGTTTCGATGCCTGCATTGTTCACCAAAATGTCTAAATGTCCAAATTGTTTAACAGCTGCGTCCACTAATGCTTGCCAATCAGACACTTTGCTTACATCTGCATCAACACCAATCACTTGATCGCCCAAGGCTTTTACCTTCTTTTCTAATTCTTCCGTCGCTTGAGGATTCACGACATAATCGATGACGATATTAGCCCCACGCTTAGCTAGCTCTAGAACAATGCCCGCCCCTATGCCTGTGTTCCCTCCTGTAACAATGGCTACCTTTCCTTTCAAATCCATTATATCTCCTTTGATAAATGATTGTTCTTTGGAGTTTCTGTGACAAAAAATGAAATAATCCCAAGAATAAAGGCGACTACCGCCCCGACTAAATACACGTCTCTTAAGCTCATATGCGTGCTATCTTCAAGTAATCCAACTCCAAAGGCTGCGATTCCATATCCCAATAAATAAAATGAAATCACCATGCCTGGCACGGAGGAAGCAAATGCTTTCAGCTGTTGATTTCCAAAACTAATAATAAGAGGAAGAAGGACCGAACATCCAAAACCGGTTAATCCAAATGCAGCCACAGCCCAGTATTCAGCATTTGGCGGAAGTGAGGCTATCACGATAAATGCAAGTGTCGAAATGAAGGGAAAAGTTTGGAAAATAAGCTCTTCTCGAAAATATTTTCTGACGATTGCAAAAAATACCCTTCCAAAAGTCACCATTCCCCAAAAAGCCGTTAAAGCAATGGACTGCAATTCAAGCGAAGCATGGAGATGTGTTTTCATAAAAATAGAAAGCCAATTTCCGTTTAATGTTTCCACAATTCCATACAACAAAGCAAAAGACGCAAAGATCCAAAAACGAATGGGGATGGGAACGGTGAGCGATTGATTTGTTGAAAAGTTAAATTTTCCTCCTGGCAAGTTTAAAGCCTGGCTGAAAATAAATCCTGTGGCTAGCAGGATAGCCAATAAAAGCGGTAATCCCCACCAAAACCCCATAGAAACAAAAAACGCATTAAAAATGGGTGCTAAAGCTGTCCCAATTCCTAAAAGAGCATTTAACATGAGAAGGATGGAATCGACTTGGGTAGGATATAGTAAAGCAGCCATCGCATTAATGGTGGGGACAACCAGTCCAAAGCCGAGCCCTAGACAACCTGTCGCACAGAGTAAGATGACATAGCTTAAAATAGAGGAGTGCATGGTAAAGGCACTTATAGCAAGCAGTATCATGGATAAGAGATTGGCTACAAGTCCACACAAAAAAACCGACTTTGATCCAAATTTTCGACAAAAAACAGGATTTAACGCGGACGCAATGATCGACAATATAGCTTGAGGAATAAATAGGCTTCCATAGACAGTACTGGACAGGTGAAATTGATGTGGATCAGTTAATATAGTACTTACAGCAGGAAATGCGACCAATGCGATCCCCTGGACAAGACCAGCAAAATAAATGGCTATCGTTTCTTTACGCATTAGGAAGCCTTTGCTAGTTCAGGAACAGGTTTAGCTCCCTTCGTATTTAACTTAATGGCCCAAATAGAATCTGATGAACAAATAAACAAGACGTTATTATCTTTACCGCCAAAAGTTAAGTTCGCTGTTTCTTTTGGCATCCGAATTTTTCCAATCAACTCTCCCTTAGGATTGAATACCTGCACCCCATCCAAAGCTCCCACATAGATATTACCCTCGTGATCGAGACGCATTCCGTCAGGAAACCCAGGCGCTACCGTCGTAAAAAGCCGCTTATTTGTCACCTTGGAACCATCTTCTGTGACATCAAAAGAATAAATTGCGTGAGGATATTTTTCATAATAGGTGCGAGGAGCTTGAATTGCCCCGCTATCAATCACGTATAAAATTTTTTCATCTGGGGAAAAAGCAATTCCATTAGGCATCTTAAAGTCGGTAATGACAGCATCTAAATCCTTGGTTTTCGGATTGTAACGATAGACATTGTTCGGTAGATAACATTCTTGAGGAAATTGTAAGCACCCATATCCTGGATCCGTGAACCAAACTGTCCCGTCGGATTTGACGACTAAATCGTTAGGTGAATTAAGGGGCTTTCCATCGTAAAATCCCACTAATGTTTTGACTTCCCCAGTTAGTTCAGTTACAGAAACTCTTCTACCCGTCGTTTCTGCAGTCAATAATCTTCCTTCTGAGTCAATGGTTTGACCATCCGCAATATTGGAGGGATGTCTAAAAACCACGGGTTTACTCCATGATAAAAGGGTAATCTGATTATAGGGTAAAAGTCCGTGCCAACGCAGAATAAGAATATTATCATTAATTTGATCGGTGAAAAGTAAATACCCTTCTTCACTATTTTTAATAGAAAGATAAGCTGGTCCTTCCGTAAATCCAAAACCATCTGCCACATGAAAAAGTTGTGGTCTTACCCCTAAAATTTTTGCAAATTCTTCAGAATACACTTCAAAAGGAAGTTGCGGGGTTGCCGAAATAGGATAAGCAGGATTATTTTTTATCGAATCATTGCAAGAAGCTTGGGAAATGAGGAAAAGAAACAAACAAAGCCATTTAAACATAAGCCCCCTTCTGACTTCGAACCATTTACTCGTTTTTATGAAGAAATAAGTCTTTTAGAAGTAGAAAGTCAAATCATTTAAAATAAATTTCTCAAAAAAAATGAATACAATTCCTTCTTGTGGTTTTTTATTTAAAATCGTTAATAGAAATTGCAGATTTTAAAAATCTAAAAAACGATTGTTTTGAGTAAGCAATCTTGTTATAATGACATTATAACACTTAACAAAGTAATAGTTTATGACTTTACCTCTACAACCTAAAAATGAAACTATTATTACTAGTGCGAATAATTTACAAGACCCACTAAAAAATTATGGGGTCTATCCTAATAAAAAATTATCAAAATTTCTTCCCCATTTTGGAAAAAATCTCAGTCTTTCCACACTTTCTTCTGTAATTACTTCTTTTATTTCTCAAAATATCTTAGGATTAGTTAATAAAGTTAAAAGTGCAGCAAACAAAATTTTTAAAATAAAATTTGTAAGTAAAACTAAATTATTCACAAGTCATGAAAAAATAGATAAATCTCAAAATGCATGGCTTTTAAATCTTGCTCTCTTAAAAGCTGCTGCTGATTCTGGGGAATTGACAGAAGAACAAAAAAAACAAATTCAATTTCTAGCCTCTAATTACTTGAGCAAAACGGCACCTATTCACCTAAAAACAATGCGTACGTTTTTTAGAAAACTTGGCCCTCTATTTCAGGTCAGCGGGACAAAAATCAACCATGACTATTATCATCGGTTTTCTTTGCATAAATTAATCCATTTTGGGGAAAGTGCAAATCATAAACTAGCATATCGGTCCGATAGCCCTTTAATTTTAACCGATACAGTTGAATTTCAGCATTTACTCCCCTTAAAATTTTGTGTGATTGAAAAACAACACCCCGGTTCAGATTCAATTTTGACTGAATTAGCCCAACATTTTAGAACGGAAGGTAAAAAAGCTTTAAAATCGCCCCTTTCTCATCCCTTTCTTTTTGATCTAACATCGACATTAGGTCAAAATATTGAAACCGCAGGAAACAAACAAAAAGAAGCATTATTTAAAAAAGAATTTGGCGCTTTTAAATCCGAACTTAATACAGCAATCACACAAGCTGTCGATAGTTTAATCTTACAAAAACCTGAATTAACAAGACAAAGGTCTAAATTAATCAAATTTGTTAAAAAAAATTCGACTTGTATATGCCGGATTCAAACTGAAAATATTTCCGGTATAAAAGTTCTCCCCTTATTTTCTAAAATTAAAGGATCTCGCGTATTTAAGAGACTTTCTCTGAATTAAATAATACAGGCTATTCTTCTAACTACCAACCGAGTCATAGCAAGATAAAACATTGATAAACTGCTTGTTGCAATTAACTCATAATCCTTACTTAATCGACGAC